>JBNMJI010000265.1:0-2581 GCA_050873725.1 Roseburia sp. | reverse complement strand
TGAACTTCTTTTCTGAAATGGAGAAGCTTCTGGTGGATGGCATGACAAAAGAAGAAGCAGATGAGCTATTCTCTCTTTTGAAGCGGGTACGTTCTAATCTTGAGAAAAATCTGTAAAGATTAGGAAAAGAGAAGGTTCTGCTTCCTATATATATGACTTTTTGCTATAATAGATGCAAATGAAGAAAAAGGGAGGAGCAGGAGATGATTATTTTCTGGTTAGCACTTTTTGTAATATTACTGATTATAGAGATTATTACGGTTGGACTGGCAACCATCTGGTTTGCAGGCGGAAGCATGGTAGCCCTGATTGTGGCAGCCGTAGGAGGTCCAATCTGGCTGCAGGTAGTTTTATTCTTCGCGGTATCTTTTGTATTGTTATTCTTTACAAGACCATGGGCAGTAAAATATTTAAACCCGCATAAGACCCGCACCAATTATGAGGATGCCATTGGAAAGACCGTACGTGTAACTGCAAAGATTGACAATATCGCAGAAACCGGAACTGCCGTATTAAACGGTCAGGAATGGACGGCAAGAAGCAATGACGATGCAGTTACCATAGAAGCAGATACGACTGCAGAAGTTGTGGCAGTAAGCGGTGTCAAACTGATTGTAAAACCGCAGTAGAGTAAGAAAAGATAAGGCAGGCGATTGCATATGAAACTTGGAATGGTATTTGAAGGCGGAGCCAGCAGGACAATTTTTTCCTGTGGAGTGGCAGACGCATTTCTTGAAGAAAATATAATGCCTGATTATTTTATCGGCGTATCGGCAGGAATAGCCTTTGGCTTATCCTACTTGTCAAAGCAGCATGGCAGAAACTTAGAGCTTGCAAGAAAATATATGTCAGATGGCAATTATCAGGGATTTAAGTTCTTGTTCGATAAGAACCGCAAGACCTTTTATAATTTAGATTACGTCTTTGATGAAGTGCCAAATAAATTACTGCCCTTTGATTATGATGCATTTGCAGCATTTCCGGGACAGGTGGAGGCAGCAGTGACCAACATTCATTCCGGTAAGGCAGAGTATCTTGAAGTGCCAAGAGACAGCTCCAGTATGCCGGTCATCGAAGCAAGCTGTGCACTTCCGGTATTTTTTAAGCCGGTGAAGGTAGGAAGACGCTATTACCTGGATGGTGGTGTGGCAGATTCCGTTCCTTTTGAACGGGCGTTAGAGCAGGGCTGCGATAAAGTAATTGTTGTGCTGACAAGAGAGCGCGGCTATGTGAAACATACAGATGGCGGCACGAAGATTTCATCAGCATTATATCGGCGTTATCCGAATATCGTGAAGGATTTAAAGGAGCGTCCGGCAAAATATAATGAAGCCATGCAAAAATTGTTCCGGTTGGAAAAAGAAGGACGCGTTTTTGTAATTGCACCGGATACCACCCATGGGGTAGGAAGAACCGAAAGTAACCCGAAGCGGTTAGAAGAATTATACGAAGAGGGTTATCTTGAGGGCAAAGAACAGATGGTAGCATTAAAGAATTATTTGAAGAAGTAAGAAGCAGGAATGATGAGTGAACAGATAGAGCAGGAAAAGACAATTCATTATAATGATGCAAAAGTCTGGCAGATTGCATTTTTCTCTATGAATAATACAGCGGCAAATCTGTACCTGGCTTTGATGGGCTATATCTCATACTATGCCAATTCCATGGCAGGATTTTCTGTTGTGCTGATTTCTTCCATGGTAACAGCAATGAATATTTTTGACGGTGTAACTGACCCTTTGGTTGGTTTCCTGTTGGATAAGAGTAAAGGACGGTTTGGTAAATTCCGTCCTTTTATGGTGGCTGGAAATATACTGATGGCGGTCAGTGCTGTCCTTTTATTTGCAACGACCCATCTGATTCCAAAATGGCTGCGGATTCCGTATTTTATTATTATCTATGCGGTTTTTATTATCGGATATACGTTTCAGACGGCAGTTGTAAAGTCGGGGCAGTCGGTTATTACCAATGATGTGAAACAGCGCCCGATGATTACATTTTTTGATTCGACCTTTATCATGCTGGCACACGGACTGACGGCATTTTACGTGTCGGTCTATCTGATTCGCAAATACGGCAACTTTAACAGCCGTGCGCTTTTTGCGGAATTTGTGATTACCGTGGTCGTGCTTTCCGGTATCTGCACGGCACTGGCGGTTATCGGGATATGGGGCAAGGACAACCGCAGATATTTCCAGCTTGACAAGGAAAAGAAGAACAATATTCATTTCCGCGATTACTGGCAGATTATGAAACACAACAAGCCAATCCGTATGCTGGTCATTGCGGCGGCTTCCAATAAATTTGCATCCATGGTATACAGCAACTCCACGGTGCTTGTCATGCTGTTTGGCATTCTGATGAACAATTATCCGCTGGCGGGCATTATCGGTGTTATCGTGGGAATCCCGAATTTAGGCATTATTTATCTGGGTATCCGTTATGCGAAAAAAGTGGGACAGAAAAAAGCCATGGTGGTATCCACATGGTTTGCCATTGCATTTCAGGCGGTCATGATGTATATGATGTTATTTACCGATTTGACAAAGGTTTCATTGGTGAAAATTAATGGGATTACCAT
>JBNMJI010000264.1:0-2593 GCA_050873725.1 Roseburia sp. | reverse complement strand
GAATCGGAGGATGCTGATGAATTGCTGGTGGAGAATGCGACAGAGGAGGAATCTGAAACAGAGACAGATTTCGAGTTTGTCTGTAAGAAACCTCAGTGGGTGCCGGAAGGGTATGAGTTGGAGTGGGAGACTAATAAAGAAGACTGGGGAACATATGAACAATGTTATACAAATAGTACTAAACAATCTATGTGGTATCATCAGATGCGTAATGATACGGGAAATAATTTAGGAATCAGTTCTGATGGAGATGAACAGCAAGAAGTTATAATTAAGGATGTTAAAGGATACTTCATTCCGGATAATACTTTGAATGAAGAAAAAGGAAATCTTGTTTGGGAAGATGGAAAATACCTTTATATGATTGTAGGGAATTTTACAAAGGAAGAATTAATTAAGATGGCAGAAACAGTAAAATAGTATTTACAATAAAATAAAATTAAAAAAATTGGAAAAAATTGTCATAAAACCTCTTTTTTATTTGTTATATAAATAGAACAGGTGGAAAGGAGGTTTTGTGATGGAAAGAAAAATATTAAAAAAGAAAATCCTGGGTATCATTTGTACCTTGTGTCTTTGCATATGCATGACTGGTGGCAGTACAGAGGTGTATGGAGCAAGTGTGGATAATTGTGTGGACAGAATTGTGGAAGGAAGATATGCCAATATTGCATCCTATAATACGGGGCTAAGGCTGGATGGTTCTACATTTAAGGCATATGCGGCTGTGTATGCAAAAGTAAAAGCGTCCATATCAGTTACCATGACATTACAGAGACAGTCGGGTACAAGCTGGTCAGATGTAACAAGTTGGTATGGTTCTACAACAGGATACAGTTTGACATTAGACAAGAACTACGTCGCAGGCACAAGAGGAAATTACCGTGTACGTGCAGTCTACACTGTGAATGGTGAAACAATAACGACATATAGCAGTACGGTCACCTATTAGCAGTATCAGGGAGAAAAAGAGTAGAGAAAATTTTAAGATAAAGAGTACGTCTTTAAAATGAAGCAAAACCAAAAAGAAAGCAGGTATCACATCAAGCATATGATGCGATACCTGCTTTCTTTTTTGCTGTATATCCATTCAAAAGTTAAAGGAAAAACGAATTTCAATAAGGAAACCACAGGGAAACTGTTTCGTTAATAATTCACAAAAATTTCCAGTTTGTGCACATTTACAAGAAATCACTGTGAAACATCTACAAAAAACCAAAAACAAATTAGTAAAAATCACCATAAAATAAGGGAAAACGATTACCTAAATAAGAATTGACCGACAATTTCGGGTGAAATATAATCAGCTTATCAAACAAAAAGCGCGCAGATTGTTTTGGAAGATACTAGTGAATGATGTATAGGAGGAATGTTTATGAGTAAAGTGATGAAAAGAATTGTAGCATTTTGCTTTATGGCAGTATTGACGATAGCCATGATACCGCAGACAATAAAAGCAGACGAAGCAACAGAGGCAAAGAAGGCAGTATATGTACAGGTGCCGCAGGACTGGGAAAATCCATGTGTCTGGGCGTGGGATGATGATGGCAACAACGCATTTGAGGCGTGGCCGGGCGAAGAGATGGAAGCAGACAGTGCAAATGAAGGCTGGTATTACATCTGGGTTCCAACCTGGGCAAATCATGTGATTGTAAATGCCAATGATGGAAACGTACAGACTGCAGAGCAGGTGCTGGATGGAGAAAAGGACTGCTGGATTACCGTAACAGATGCAGATAATGCAGAAGTAACCTATGACAAGCAGACAACCGGCGAGACACCGGAATATGTAGAGAAATTTGCAATTCATGCAAAAGTAGATGCAAGCTGGGAAAATCCTTGCCTCTGGGCATGGTCAGCACCGGACGGAACCAACGCATTTGAAGCATGGCCGGGCATGGAAATGAAGCAGGATGACAATGGATGGTATACCGCCAAAGCTCCAATCTGGGTAAATTCCATCATTATCAATGCCAACGAAGGAAGTGTTCAGACCGATGACATTTCCATTGATGCCGCAGAAATCTGGGTAACCGTAGATGCAGACGGAAAAGCAGATTTCAGTTACACCGACCCGGATAAAGCAGAAGTGGCAAATATAACCGTACATGTAATTGCACCATCTGACTGGGATACACCTTGTCTCTGGGCATGGTCAGCACCGGACGGAACCAATGCATTTGCATCCTGGCCGGGCGAAGCATTAGAAGAAGGCGAAAATGGATGGCTCGTAAAAGAAGTACCGGGCTGGGTAAATTCCATTATTGTCAACGGAAATGAAGGAAGTGTTCAGACCAGTGATATTTCTGTGGATGCAGGAAAAGATATCTGGCTTGTGGTAAAAGATGCCGATAACTTTGAAGTAAGCTATGAAGAACCACAGGTAGATGCGTCAGCAGAACCGGCAACCGAAGCTCCGGCAGAGACAGCAGAAGCAGGAAGCAATAATACTGTTCCAATCGTAATCGGTATTGTAGTTATTGCAGCAGCAGTTGTAATTATAGTAGTTGTAGCAAAGAAGAATGCAAAAAATAAATAAGGATTTAATAAACAAGAACTAAGAAAAAGTCACAAGTAAAAGACAGGAGGACAG
>JBNMJI010000263.1:0-2606 GCA_050873725.1 Roseburia sp. | reverse complement strand
GTCCCACATTCCCACAAGACCGACCTGCTTTGTTCCCATGTTATAAAATAAATTCGCCACGGTTGTCTGACCGCCAGACACCAAAATACTGTTAGGACTGATTTCCTTGTAAATATGTGATTTACCAGTCCCTCTCGGTCCTAACTCCACAAGATTGTAATTATTTTCTACAAGCGGAATAAGTCGTGCAAGATGCAGCCATTTCACACGCTTGTCAAATTGTGACGGCTCCATACCCACGCTTCTAAGAACCACATCTATCCATTCATCATCCGTGAATTTTGCCCTTGCTTCTTTCACTTCATCAAAATCCAGACTTGGCATCTGAATCGGTGTCAGTTTATGAATTAGAAACGGAGAACGGTTTTTATCAGCCTCATCATAATAATATTCCATCTGGACTATACACCAGATACCGCCACATAATAGTCTTTCATAATCCTGGATATAACTTTCTGCAATCGGAACTTGCTTTATCCCTAAATTTGAAAACTCTGCTTCGTAAATATCTTCCCTGATATTCAGATGTACGGATACACGGTCAATTACGGTATACGTTCCCTTTTCTCGCAGCTTTGCAATTATTTTCTGTGCTTCATCCGGTCTGACATAATTCTCTGCCAGTATCCTTTTTACCGTTTCTACACCAGCCTCTATTTCATCCTCATCCAGAGATGAACAATACATACCAAGCAAATATTCCAGTACATAAACCGGAACATTTGCTCCCTCTTTTATCCTTTTAGTAAGGTCTTTGCGTACTATCTTCCCGGCAAAGTTTCTCTGCAATTTTTCCAAAAGCTCTGTATCGCCTTCATACTGAAAATCGCTCATCCTGCCACCGCCTTTACTTAAAATCCAAAATCATTTGCAAAAGCCACATCCATAATAACCTCATGTCTGAAAACTTCTACATCATTGCTTTCATCATAAGCTACCAGATAATACTTTTTGCTCTTGTCATACTTCTTATTCTTGAATGTAAAACGCATACGGAACAATCGTTTCTGCACATCTTCATCTCTTTTGTCAGCCACATAGATATTTTCGTTGGAAATCTTTTCATTATCCTCTGACAGAAAATACAGTTTATATGTTGTACCCTTTACCACATCACTGACTGGCTCTGACTGGATAAAATCAAGTGTGGTAATCAAATTTGTAATTTTCTGTATCAGACTCACAAGCATAATCTGAACAGTACGTGTTTCCACCGCACCCTTATCCATCTTAATATCTATTACAGGAACAAGCATTTCCTGTGGAGAAGAACCTCCATGTACATAGTTAAGTCCGGCATTTCCTTTTGCCGAAAATACGCTTGTGCTGCAAGAATAGGATATGATCTTATCATCCTCATTTCCAAGCATATATCCTAAACCAATATTTAATACACCATCATCTACTACCGGCTCCTTCGCCACAATGTACCTGCGCTTCTTTAGTTTGCCCGGCTCTTCCGCTGTACTGATCTTATCGCTCTGCTGTACTGGATTTCTCTTATAAATAAATCCGTGGTCAGATGTCACAATGAAACGATAGGTATTGGCACTATTTGATATGCGCTGGATCAGTTCCGCAATCTCATCTACTGCTTTCGTACAAGCCGTAAATACCTCATCCTCCGTATTCTCTCCGGCATTATCAATCTGGTCATGATAAATATAGACCACCTGCTGTGATGTAAATATCTCTCTAAGCTCCATGCCTTTTAGGTTTTTAATATCACTATATTTCACACAACGGCTTTCCGGTACATAAGACTGTAATACTGCCTGTCTCGTAGGTGTATCTATTGCATACTTTCCATCCACCAGCTCTTTAAAATCATCCGTCAGCTCTAAGGATTTATGCGGTAAGAGTGCCTCCATACCAAGCCTTGTATATGATGGCAGTACACTAAGCATTGGCTTGATAGATAAAGAATCCTTACATTTAGGGTTGTCCTGCATCCGCTTGTACAATTCGCATCCCACTTCAAATCGCATACCATCAGAAATAATTACTACTGTACGTTCCTTATTGGAACGCACGTATTTACTAAAGAAGTCTCTCTGTAATGGTATTACTGTGAGCGCATCCTGTTCCTGCAGCCCGGCATTCCACTTAGGTAACAGTTTTCCGAGATACTCATTTGTATAAATATTTTCCACAAGTTCCCGAAGTTCCTCTAAACCGGATGTATCCTCCAATGCATCATAGTCCGTGTAAAACTCTCTGTAACTGCAATCAATTACACAGTCGCTTGCCACATAATTATCAATAATTTTCTTAAATCCGTCTAACGGTTCATAACTTGCCTGACTGATAATAAAGTACGCATTACTAAGCATATGGTAGACCTTTGCGTACTTTCTACCGAAATGCATCTTGGAACGCATCTCACAGATTTCACACAAGTTTTTATTATCCAGTCTGGCTATCAAATCTTCTGCAAGCAGTCTTTCCTTTATCCAGCGTATCAATAAAATATCAATTTCTGCAAAAGAATCACACTCTACCAGCGTTTCCGGATCATATGCCGACAATATCTTTCCTGCATCCAATACCCCTGCCACATATGCAGACAGTTCATCATATTTATCTCGGTACAGTACGTTGTTCAT
>JBNMJI010000262.1:0-2634 GCA_050873725.1 Roseburia sp. | reverse complement strand
TGGGTATGCCAGCAGACCAAGCAGGAAGAAAATCAGCATCTGCATCAGTCCGGTGATTCCGTCGAAGAAATGCACCAGTGATTTCTTATGATGAAGTGGACTGTTTCCAAGGATAATTCCGGCAATGTATGCTGCCAGATAGCCGTTTCCATTTATCATGGACGCTCCGGCATAGGACACCAGTGCCATGCTGAATACAAATATCGTGTCAAATCCATCCGTTGCAAAATTCACTTTTTTTAAGATGAACGCTGCCACAAGGGCTACGACTACGCCTACTAATATGCCAAAAATAATCTGCGAGAATATCATGACAACCAGCGAAGAACCGCTCAGCTCTCCACTCATAACCGTTAATATAATTACAGTCAGCATATAAGAACATGGGTCATTACTACCACTTTCCACTTCTAACATAGACGCGGTATTGTTCTTAAGATTCAGCCGTTTGGAACGGAGGATTGAGAATACCGATGCGGCATCTGTTGAACTGATTACAGAACCAATCAGCATGCTTTCCCAGAAATCCATTTTCAATATAAAATGACAGAATGCTCCGGTTGTAACTGCGGTCAGTATAACGCCCACTGTTGATAATAATACCGCTTTGCCCGCCACCGGCTTTGCCTGTTTCCAGTTGGTTCCAAATCCACCATAGAACATGATAAAGATTAAGGACACCGTACAAATCTGTTCGGCAATCGTAAAATTATCAAAAGGAATCTTTAAAATTCCATCGGTTCCAAACATCATGCCAAGTAGAATATATGCCAACAGCATTGGAATTCCCAATTTATTGGACATTTTATTCAATGACAGGCACAATAGAATCACTGCTGCTACCAGTAAAATATAACTTGTCATAAATTCCTCACTTTCCTGTTTTTATTTACCTGTTGCTCTTACGTCTTCTTCTATCCCCTTTTCTTTTATTACTTCTACCTATTCTTTCTTTTCTTCTGCCTCCATGATACTTCCTACTTTTACCAGTCCTCTCTGCAATGCATCCCTGGCATTCTTCCATGGCTGTTCTTTATAACGGTAATCGTTCTTGCAGATAAACCACTCCAGATCATCCCGCACCCGCTCATAGCCATTGATAAAAGTCTCATTTAAAGTAGTCAGAAATTCGTTTAAGTATTTCTTACCCATATATTCCGGTGCTCCGGAAAATAGAACCTTATAATGATTGACGCAGAAGCCTTTGGATGCGGCAAACTGCCTGCGGAAGTCTTCTTCTTTTTCGTATAGATAGTAAATGGTATTGATATAATTGGTAAAGCTGTGATTGATATAATCACATACAAAGCACTTTTTCTCTTTTTCTTCCACAAAGGTAATTACCGGATGAACCGTCTGGCTCTTTTTCTTGAAAAGTCCGGCTGACTGCGGCAGTGGTGCTTTCATTGCCTTTTTCAATTCTTTTGAAGTCTTATCCATATGGGTCTTTAACATCATGGCAAGCCCCAATTTATTCGGATATTCATATAACATTTCTAAATGTTTCTGGCAAAAACCCTGTTCATCGCTCTGCTCCCGGATATCTCCCTCCATGTAGCTTGCACCCGGACCAATGGTATAATTAATGGCATTTTCTTCTAATTTCTGATACATTCTGCAGACCGGGCATTCACATTCTTCTGCAAATGCATCCTGTATTGGTATGGTATAAATCTCTGTTTTCATCTTAATCTCCTTAAAGAAAAGCAAAAGGGTATTCCATATGCACTCCTTCGGCCTGTGGAATACCCTTCTATTTTTAATTGTATGTATGCCTTACAGCATGTTCTGTACTTCTTCTCTCATGGAAGAAACGTTGAATTTACGAATGTTATCGTCTAATTCAGTTGCTACAGAAGTAATCTTTCCGGTTGCATTTCTGCACTCGCCAACCAATGCTTCGAATTCATTCATTGTCTCTGATGTCTCTTTTGCACTTGTGGTATTGGCATCTGCTGCCTCTGAAAGGGAATCCATCTTCTCTTCAATGGTGCTCTTATGTTCATTCAAGCCACTGACCTCCACACTGATTCCCTGAATTGAAGTGCTGACACTTTCAATCTCCTGGTTCAATGCAGTAAAGATTGTCTCCGTCTCACGAATCTTCTCATTCTGCTGTTCAAATGCTTCGGATACCTTTCCGGTTATCTCTACGCTGACATTGGAATTATCAATCAGTTCATTAACAATTTTATTAATCTGCTCGGAAGACTCTCTGGACTGGTCTGCTAAAGTACGAATTTCTTCTGCAACTACAGCAAATCCTTTTCCCTGTTCTCCTGCTCTTGCAGCCTCAATGCTTGCATTTAAAGCAAGCAAGTTGGTCTGGCTTGCAATTCCTGCAATAATCTCTGTTGCAGTACGAATCTGCAATGCTGACTGGTTGGTTCTGTCTGTCTGGCTCTGTACTTCATCGATGGACTGTCTGTTCTGTTTACTGATTTCTACCAACTGCTGCATAATTACTTCTGCGGATTCGTTGCAGTCCTTCATTTTTAAAGCACTGTCAGAAAGCTGTGTAATATTGCCTGCAATTACTTCAATGGCTCTGCCGATTTCTGCTACCTTCTGTTTTACATGCTGCGTTTTCTCTGCCTGTGATACCGTGTTATCTGTAATGGAGCTGACCTCTTT
>JBNMJI010000261.1:0-2672 GCA_050873725.1 Roseburia sp. | reverse complement strand
TCCTGCCTGACAGAGGAGAAGCATTTCCTTGGAAATACTGATTATTTCCGGAAAGTAAGAAATCTGACTCCGCTTCCAATGTTACGGAAAGATTTTATGATTGAAGAATATCAGTTTTATGAAGCAAAAGCCATTGATGCAGATGCGGTATTACTGATAGCAGCAATCTTAGATGACAAGGAAATATATGACTTTTATCAGCTGGCAAAGGAATTAAAGTTAGATGTACTGGTGGAAACCCATGATGAATGGGAAATGGAGCGGGCATTGAAGCTGGATGCAGACATCATTGGAATCAACAACCGAAATCTTAAAGATTTTACCATTTCGCTGGAACGAACCAAAACACTTTCTAAGATGGTGCCAAAGGATAAGCTTTTAATCGCAGAAAGCGGAATTGTAACAGATGATGATGTGGCATATCTTGCAGATTGCGGTGTCAGCGGATTCTTAATCGGAAGAGCATTTATGGAACATGAAAATCCCAAGGCACTGGCAGCCCACTGGAAACAGGTTTATAAGGAAGCCACAAAGTAAGGAGAAATGGCATGACAAAGATTAAGATTTGTGGCATTACAAGAGAATCTGAGACAGAAGTGCTGAACCGGATGCAGGTAGATTATGCAGGCTTTGTATTCTTTAAAAAAAGCAAACGAAACGTTTCGATAGAGCAGGCAAAAGAAATTAAGAAACATTTGAAGCCTTCTATTAAAACTGTGGCAGTCACCGTAAATCCGACACCGGATTTGATAGATGAAATCATAGAAGCAGGTTTTGATATTCTACAGATTCATAAGATGCAGGAATTCCCTGAAAATCTTAAAATTCCGGTCTGGGTAGCATATCAGGTGCGAAGCAGGGAAGAAGTAGAAGCAATAAATGTTCCGGATGGTACTTCCGGCATTTTATTAGACGCACCGGAATATGGCAGTGGAAAGACTTTTTCCTGGCAGGATTTTTCAATGAAAAAAAGAAGGGAATGGCAGGAAAGAAGGATACCATTTATTTTAGCCGGCGGCTTAAGCAGTGAAAATGTTGAAGAAGGTATCCGGTTATTTGAACCTGATGTAGTAGATGTCAGTTCTTCGGTAGAAGGAGAACATGGAAAAGACAATAACAAGATAGAAGCATTTGTAAGAAAGGTGAGAGAACATGAATAAGAAGAGTTATTATGGAGCATTTGGTGGACAGTATGTAGCAGAATCATTGATGAATACTTTAAAAGAGTTGGATGATGCTTTTGAAAAGTATACAAAGGATGAAGAATTTTTAAAGGAAGTGGACTATTATCTTAAACAATATGTAGGAAGAGAGACACCACTTTATTTTGCCAGCCGTCTGAGTGAGGTATATGGAACAAAGATTTATTTGAAAAGAGAGGATTTAAACCATACCGGAGCCCATAAGATTAACAACGTAATCGGTCAGATTCTTCTGGCAAAGAGAATGGGAAAAACCAAGGTAATCGCAGAAACCGGAGCCGGTCAGCATGGTGTGGCAACTGCAACCGGAGCAGCTCTTTTTAATATGGAATGTACCGTATATATGGGAGCGGAGGATATGAAACGTCAGTCGCTGAATGTAATGCGTATGGAAATGCTGGGAGCTAAAGTAGTGCCGGTTACATCCGGAAGTAATACCTTAAAGGATGCTACCAATGAGGCAATTCGTACCTGGGCAAAAACCGCAGAGGATACCTTTTATGTAATCGGTTCCGCTGTTGGACCGTATCCTTATCCGAAGATGGTAAAATATTTCCAGAGCGTCATCAGCAAAGAAGCAAAGAAACAGATTTTAGAGCAGGAAGGAAGACTGCCGGATGTGGTTATGGCATGTGTTGGCGGAGGTTCTAATTCTATCGGAATGTTTGCAGATTTTATTGAAGAAAAGGATGTAAAACTGATTGGTGTAGAAGCTGCCGGAAAGGGAATTGAGACAGGGGAGCATGCCTGTGCCATGGCATTGGGAGAGCCTGGTGTATTACATGGTATGCGTTCTTATTTATTACAGGATGAGGATGGAAATGTACAGCTTGCCCATTCCATTTCTGCAGGACTGGATTACCCGGGTGTAGGACCGGAGCATGCATATCTTAAGGACAGCGGAAGAGCAGAATATGTGGCTATCAAAGATGATGAAGCCATGGACGCATTGATGGATCTTTGTAAATTAGAGGGTATCATACCGGCAATCGAAAGTGCCCATGCAGTAGCATATGCAAAGAAGCAGGCGAAGAAAATGAAACCGGATGATATCATGGTGGTTTGTCTTTCCGGAAGAGGAGACAAGGATGTAAATACAATTGCAGATTATCTTGCAGGAAAGGGTTATTTAAACTAGGAGGTGCAGCATGAACAGAATCGAAGAAAAATTAGCACAGTTAAAAGAACAGAATAAAAAAGCATTTATTACATATATGACAGCCGGAATGCCGGACTTTGATAAGATGCAGGAGATTATCCGCACACAGGAGCAGGCGGGAACAGATATTATTGAGCTTGGAATTCCATTTTCAGACCCGGTAGCAGATGGCCCGGTCATTCAGGATGCTTCCTATCATGCCATCTTAAAGGGTGTGAATTTAAAGAAAGTATTAGAAGCCATGAAAAAGCTTCGCAGTGCAAAAATTGAGATTCCAATCGTATTTATGATGTATTACAATACCATACTTC
>JBNMJI010000260.1:0-2759 GCA_050873725.1 Roseburia sp. | reverse complement strand
GTAAAAACTGTAACATGGTAGGTGCCAGCGTCTCAGATACGCAGTTAATCTCATCAATGAAAAGAATTCCTTCCGGGCAGCCTTCTTCGATTTTCCGGTATACGCTGGCAATAATCTCACTCATGGTATATTCCGTTATGGAATACTCTTTGCCTGCAAATTCCATTTCTTTGATAAAAGGAAGTCCCACTGCACTCTGTCTGGTATGATGGGTAATCGTATAGGCTACCAGTCCGATTTTGCACTCCTCTGCAATCTGCTCCATAATCTGGGTCTTGCCAATTCCCGGCGGTCCCATTAATAAGACCGGTCTCTGACGAATCAGGGGAATCTTATATCTGCCCTCATCATCTTTTTTCAAATATGCTGTTACGGTATGTTTGATTTCTTCCTTTGCCTGTTTGATATTCATCTGTTTTCTTCCAATCTATATTCTTATTAGCTCTGATTCCGTTCCTTTAATTTCTGCGATTCTTATTCCTGCGATTCTTATTTCTGCTATTACTATTCCTGAGATTCTATTTTTCTCATATGTTCTGCTCCAGCTCTTCCGGTTCCAGCTGCAGCCGCATTGCCCATGGCGGTACTGCCGTCTCATCATAGGTTCCCAGGAATAAAAATGCAGTCTTGTACTCCGGTTTCTTTACCGGATAAATGCCCTTGCCGTCGGTAAAATACAAAAGCCCATCCAGATGCCGGATGCTTCCTTCTTTGATTAATTGGTTTACATAAGTAAACGCCGGACGAAAATCCGTATTTCCGCCGCCCACTACCTGAAAGCTTTTTAGCAGCCGTTCCAGTTCTTCCTGACTGTTGACAATCTCATCCATTTCCACTTTATCATCGCACTGGATAATCCGGATTCTGCATTTTCGGAAGAAGCTGTTCTGCTGGGATAAAATGCCAAAAGTCTCATTTAAAAAGCCTTTGATTAAATTTCCGCTGGTGGAATAGCTGGTGTCCACCACCACCACAAATTCCCGGATTTTCTTCACTTCCCGGCTCTCCACCGGTTCAATCAGGGGCATATTTTTATAAAGCCGCAGTCCATAGGTATAATAATTCAAATCATACTCATCGGGATTACATTTTAATTCTTCCTGCAGTATGGAAAATTTCTGCAAGAATTCCTTATAACTCCGGCGGCTTTTCGCTGCACTGATTTGTGCCATCAGAAGTTCTTCGCCCTTTTCCGGCTCATCTCCATGGCGTTTTTTTGCCATACTGGTCTGTCTTGCTATTTTATTCCATTTATTTCTGGCAGCAGATGATGCACCATTACCGCTTTCCTCTTTCCAGAAACGGTGGTCATCCGTATAAAATTCATGATTTAATGTAAGAAGCTCTTCCATGGATTTTCCCCGCAGCCAGCGGTATACCACTGCCGCAGAAATCCATCCCTCACTTTTCAATGCGGCATAAGTCTGCTGCCGCAGAAAGCTTAATGCACGTCTGGTGCAGGGCTTGTCCATGCCATCAATGGTCTGTTCCACTACAATATCGCAGGCAAGATTCCAAAGCTTCGTATCCCTGTCACCCTTTAAAAATAAATGTGAAAAAATGCAATGCAATACGGTGTGCAGATATGCCCGGTTCATAAAAGCCGGATTATTGCGGAATACACGAATTACCTGCCCTGCCGAGAAAAAGAGGCTTTCTCCGTCTGTAGCCATTGTCTCTAAGCCTTCCATTGCCTGAGGCTTCAATGCAGAAAGTGCCACATCAAGATATCGCAAATCCAGATAGATTTCACTTCTTGCATGCTGTAATATTTTTACAGACATATCATTTTCCCATTCACTCTGGGTCTGTATATGCGCCATCTTCTGCTCCTTTCTGCTGCTTTGTACTTCTTAAATTTCTGCTGTCTTTACCACTCAATATCATAACAGGAAGAAGCTGTTTCTTCCTTATAATATTTCTGCTGCCAGCCGCTTAAGCTGACACTTCCCTCTGCCCAGCCGGCTTCTGCCGCCTGTTCGATTAATGCTGTGATTCCGCTCCGCTCCATCACCTGAAGCCGGCATATCAACTCTAATAATGCCAAATCTTTTTTCTGAATCAGGACATCGCATACCTCACTGGCATGTTCTTTTAAATAGGAAAGATAACGTTCATAAGCTTCCTCTTTTAATTCCACCGGATATGCCAGACGGCAAAGTGCCATTCTGGCTGCCGTCCACATCTTCTCCTCAATGCAGATTCGCTCAAATATCATATCGTATGCAGCTGCATCTACAATCCGCTCATGAAAACACTGTCTTGCCCGAAATCCTTCTCCTGCAATATTCAGTGCAAATATATGTGCCGGTCCGATTTCTTCATAGGAATCGTAATATTCCGGATAGAAAAATAAAGCTTCCTTAAATTCCACTTCCAGATCTGCCCGTACCTGATTTAAGATAAGCTGTGCTCCACTGGCTTCTTCCATGGAAGAACGAAGCACCAGCCGCTTTAAGCTCCGGCAATTCATAAAGGCATCGCTTCCTAATTCTTTTAAGAAACTCCCCATGGTGAGTGTTCGTAATTTCCGGCAATTATAAAATGCCAGATTCCCGATTTGTTCCACGGAATCCGGCAAAGAAATTTCTTCGATATCATTTCCGCATAATGCTTTCATAAAACTGTCCACTTCGCCGATGGTAATAACATCTGCCGGAACACGTTTGCTTTCTGAAAAACAATATGCGCCTATTCTCTTTACTGTGAATCCATCTATCTGCTCTGGAATTACAACAACCGGTGACGTTCCATATACC
>JBNMJI010000259.1:0-2763 GCA_050873725.1 Roseburia sp. | reverse complement strand
GTTCTCCAAAGGTCTGCCGCATGACATCCTGTGCCTTTGCAATCTTTTCCGGTTCTCCGGTCATCAGAAATTTATTTACCGGATAATCTACATATTCTGCAAAATTTTCTACTTCTTCAATAGGCATTCCATTAATCTTTGCCTCGATGCGGCTGTATTCATTGACTCCATTTCCATGGATGATGGTATTTCCCTTATAAGTAAGCACGCCCACACCCAGTCTGCATGCCTGCTCATACACTGCCGGTACCAGTTCTACCGGTATTGTCTTATTGTATACAATCTCTCCGGTCTCATAATTAATAATCTTTCCACCGTTAAATGCCAGTACAAATCCGCCATAACTCTTCAAATCCAGTTCGTCTGCCAGTTTTACGATGCCTCCGGTAGGACGGCCGGATGCCAGCACTACTTTTTTCCCTTCCTTTTGAATCCGCATCAGTGCGTCTTTCGTCTTTGGTGTAATGACTTTCTTTGAATTGGTTAAGGTGCCATCTAAATCCAGCACGATAATCTCATAGGTTTCACTCATTTTCGTATTGTTCCTCTCTGCCTTTTTCCCCTCATTTTCCTGTCCCATACATTTTGCCCTTTTTGCTTAACGAGTCATTAAAAACAAGTATTCCCGGGCAGCTTCTTCATCATTCGGATAATTCTTTGTATAATCCTCCATCTCACTTTTGGCAGATGCGAAATCTCCGCTCTGTTCATAAGCCAGTATCAGATTACGCTGTGCCTCCTGCTTCTGTGAGCCTGCATCCAAATCCAGTGCCATCTTAAGATAGTTTATTGCACTGTCATAATTACCCTTTTCTAATTCCATTCTTCCTAAGCAGATTAATGCCGTCGGATTGTCCTGGTTTTCATCTACATATTCTTTATATAAGCCGGTTGCCTTCTCATCTTCGCCCTTTGCTTCATAGAGCTGTGCCATATATAAAGAAGCTTCTGTGCTCTTTTTATCAATAGCGGTTGTAAGCTCTGTTTCCGCATTATCATAATCTCCCAGTAAAAGATAAATTCTACCTCTCTGGGTATAATCCTCCGCTGATTTGCCACCTGCTTCAATGCCTTTTTTCAGATACTCCTGTCCTTCAGTCTGCATTCCTGCGACATAGCACTCATGGTACAAAGCAATATACATTTCATAATCACTGCCGGCATACTGTGCTGCCAGATCAAAATTTTCTTTTGCTTTATCCATGTCATTTTCTTTCCGGTACAGTTCTCCTAACAGGAAATATGCCTGGGCATTTTTCTTGTTATAATCGATTAATGCCTGATATGTCTCAATGGCATCCTCTTTCTTTCCTGCGGCATACTGTGCTGCTGCCTTATAATAGCAGGTATCTATCTCTTCTTCTCCCACCACTGCCAGTGACTGGTCCAGTGCATTCTGAAATGCATCAATGGCTCCTTCATAGTCACCTTCCTGCATGCAGTTGATTCCAATCTGCCGATATGCGTCTTTATTATTCTGTGTCTCATCTGCCTCGCAGCCGGCTAACAGCAGACCTGCCGCAAGTACGACTGTCATATATTTTATTTTCTTCATAATTGCCTCGCTTTCATCCGCTTTAGTATAGCAAATTAAGGTTCTTCTTTCAACCTCGCCCCGGCTTGTTTTTCTTCGTTTCCTGTGATACACTGCAAGAAAAATCATGAGTTTTTCTCATGCATATGGTTAGGCGATTGCGAAGCGGGATAGAAGGGATTCCGGCAAGAAAAGTTTTGTGGCATTCCAAGGGCATCTGATTTTCTTTGATGTGAAATGCCAGCCGTTCTTAGTGGTTTGTTTTTCTTGATTATAAACTGTCTTTTCACTTGCTTTGACAGAATCGAGGCACTGTCCGTCAAGGGCGGATGCCACATAATGTCTGCAAGGGGCACTGGGAATTTCGGCATACTTTTTCTTTCATCTGGCAACCGTACTTTGACGGACAGTACCCCGATTCTGTTCAAACATGGAAAAGACTGTTTTTATCGTAAAAAGAAAAACGAACTACTTAGAACGGTGGTATTTCATCATCCGAAAATCAGTGTCTTGGAATACCGCAAAACTTCTTTACCGGCAGCTCCTGTCCCCTTTCGCAATTGCCTAACCAGAATCAGATAAGAAAAGAGGTTTTACTATGTCAGAAAACGAAGTAAAAGAAACCATGCAGGACTTTGAAGCAGAGCTTGAGGCTTCCTTCCGGAAAATCAACGAAGGAGATATCTTAACCGGAACCGTTATCTCTGTAGATGAAGATGCCATCACATTGGACTTAAAGTATTATGCACCGGGAATCATCAAAGCCGATGAAGTCAGCAACGATCCATCCTTTGTCATTGACGAACACATTCATCCGGGAGATGTCTTAGAAGCAACTGTCATCCGCCGGGATGATGGCGAAGGTAATATCTTGCTTTCCATGAAAGAAGCGAACGAAGTGCTTGCCTGGGATAAGTTAAAAGAGTTATTGGAAAATGAAACCATTGTTACCGTAAAGGTCAGTGAAGCTGTAAAAGCCGGTGTGGTTGCATACCTTTATGGCATTCGCGGTTTTATCCCGGCTTCCCAGATTACCACAGCCTATGTGGAAGATACAGAAAGCTATGTTGGAAAGGAATTAGAAGTCCGTGTCATCACCGTTGATGAAGAAGATGACCGACTGGTGCTCTCCGGCAAATCCGTTGCTATTGAAAAAGAAGCGGAAGAGAGAAATCATAAGATTGCCATGTTGGTTCCGGGAAGTATCGTAGAAGGAACGGTAGAAAGCC
>JBNMJI010000258.1:0-2778 GCA_050873725.1 Roseburia sp. | reverse complement strand
TCCGGCTCTTTTGCAATCTGGTCGATTACATCCAGACGGAAGCCACCAACACCTTTTTCCATCCACCATAAAATCATGTCATATATTTCTTTTCGCACCTGCGGATTTTCCCAGTTCAAATCCGGCTGTTCCGGCAAAAACTGGTGGAAATAATACTGTTTTATTTCCGGTACCCATTCCCATGCACTTCCACCGAAAATAGCTTTCATATCGTTTGGCTCTACGCCTTCTTCCCCATCTCTCCACACATAGTAATCATGATATGGGTTGTCCTTGCTCTTCTTTGCCTCCTCAAACCATCTGTGCTTATTAGAAGTATGATTTAAAACCAGATCCATAATGATGCGGATGTTGTATTTCTTTGCTTCTTTAATTAAAGCTTCCATATCTTCCACACTACCGAACATCGGGTCAATATCCTGATAATCGGAAATGTCATATCCATTGTCCGCCTGTGGGGATTTGCAGACCGGTGATAACCAGATTGCATCAATTCCGAGCTTTCCAAGGTATTCTAACCGCTCCATAATTCCTCTTAAATCACCGACTCCGTCTCCATTACTGTCCTGAAAACTCTTTGGGTAAATCTGATATACTACTGCGCTTTGCCACCATTTCTTTTCTGTTACGTTGTTACTCATCTTGTCCTCCTAGACTTTCTTTACTTATTTTTATCATAGCAGCCCCAATTTTTCAAATGCATCATACAATCCATTCTTATCTACATCCCCGGTGACATAATCTGCCATAGCCTTTATCTCGTCTCCACCGCTTCCCATGGCAACACCATAGCCACAGTATTCTAACATAGGAATATCCACTTTGGAATCCCCAAAAGCAATGGTATCTGCCACATCTGCATGAAGGTATTCTAACAGATGCGCAATGGCATTGCCTTTGGTAATATTTTTTACGCCCAAATCTCCAAATAATGCGATTTCACCGGCTCCACCCCAGGTTCCAGCCTGCAAATCCGGAAATTCGGTCATGGCATCTTTATAATCCTGATACTGATTTAAGATAAAGCTTACTTTATTTACATCATCCCGGTACAGCTCTCCATCAAAAATCATTTCCGGGAATACATCCC
Organism: Roseburia sp.; assembly: GCA_050873725.1. GTDB lineage: Bacteria > Bacillota > Clostridia > Lachnospirales > Lachnospiraceae > Roseburia_C. The sequence continues at coordinate 1,688 of JBNMJI010000258.1, read as the reverse complement.
GTACCCTTATCTTATCTGCGCCCTCTTTGCCCTTCCGTCTGGAATATTCCTGAATCACAGGTTCTCCTGCCTCTTCAAATCCGGCACTTGCAAACAGTCCTGCATTACTTTCCAGATAAAATTCCAGTCCGCGCTCCTTTAACCAGTCCACAATATGACGGCACTGCTCCGGCGTAATCATCTGGTGCATAACCACATGTCCATGGTCTTCCACATAGCTTCCGTTTCCGCCTATCATTCCATTCAGTCCGATTTTCCAGATATTTTCATAGACTTCTGCTTTACTTCTTCCTGTGCAGATATACACTCTGTGTCCGTTTTCTCTCGCTTTTCGCACCGCAAGAGCCGCTGATTCCGGCAAATGATTTTCATAATCCACTAAGGTTCCGTCAACATCCAGAAAAATGATTTTTCCCATACAGTCCCGTCCTCCTACTCCTTTTCTTCTATCCTACCTGCATTTTTTGAAGAAATCAACATTTTCCTCTAATGTATTTAAATCTGGCGGCCGATATAGTTGTTACATGGATGGCATTTTATTTCAAGGGATTGATTGAGATAAAGTGTCTTTATTTTTTCTGGTGATTGCAAAAATGTATGGATTGTAAATTTATCAGGATATTCAAAGTGTATCTGGGTTTTGATATAAAATACCGCAGTTCTAAGATACATGTTTTTCTTTTGTTTATTAAGCCGGTCTTTCCAATGTTTGACAAATCACAGGACTGTTCGTCGAAGTGCGGATGCATCTTAAGGACTGTTAGGGGCACTTGGAATTTCGTCCGGCAACAGGCAACGCCGGCACAAGGACGTGCCGGCGAGGCGCATATGAACAAGGATGTGAATTTGCGCCGGTTGCCAGACAAAAAATTATCCTGCCGAAATTCTTAGTGCCCCTTGCAGGCTTTATCCGCATCCGTACCCGACGGACAGTACTGCGATTGTGTCAAAGCAACGGAAAGACAGTCTGACAGCAAGAAAAACATGTACCTAAGAACTGTTGGCATTTTACATCAGATAAACCCAGGATGCACTTTGAATCCCTGAAATCTTTACAATTTACAAGTATGCTTTTGCAATCACCAGACAACAACTTCTGAAAGGAGCTCTTATGGCAATTAACTCGATATGGAATAACAACTCCCCAATGGACTACCTCGGTTTTCTGTCCACTGACCCGGATAACAATACTGAGGATAACGAATGGCTGACTCATTTTCAGCAGCTTGTGCAGGAAAAGCTTTCTGAAATGAATGAGGATGAGGATTCTGCAACTGCAGTAAATCCGGCTGAAGAAATTGCGAAATGGAAAGAAAATATTTATAACAAAATTAAAAAAGGCGAAACCGAAGAGAGCTTTCAAATCGGTGGGCAGTCTTTCAGCATTAAGGAATGGGACAAGCTGTTAGACTCCTTCGATAAAGCGGAAGAAGCCTTACAGGAAGCTATTGAAGATGAGGAAGAAGTTAAGGACAAGGAAATGGCAGAAACAGCAAAGAAAAGCATCGTAAATGATACACCTTCCCAGCCTCTTATCAATATGCTTTTGTCCGATACCCTTAAAGTTCAGTTCCCGACAGATGCAAAAGATGAATCTGACGAAAATGCGAAAGATGTATGTTATATGGTTGCCATGGATGAAAAAGGTATCAGCTGCATCAAAAACTGTTCCGATACTTACGAATGGG
>JBNMJI010000257.1:0-2791 GCA_050873725.1 Roseburia sp. | reverse complement strand
CGGTAAAGAAGTTCCGCTAAGAACGGAATTATAATACAGGTTCCAAGTATTTCCAATGCCAGGGTACTGCCGTAAAATGCAGCACTTACTTCCTGATAGCTCTGTGATGTTTCTTTTAAGCCGGTATATCCGATAAGATTATTTAACACTACGCCAAACAATCCTGCGGCTGCTGCAAATAAAATGGTTCGTGGCAGATTTGCCATTTTCCCGCCATCTTCTTTCCGATAGAAAGCGTATACAAATGGAAATGCAATTACCGTTGCGATAATCTGATAAATCATATAATTCTCATTGGTCATTGTATGAATGAGATTTAATACAAACATCACAACGTTTGTTACTACAAAATAAATACCGATGGGATAAATTACTTCCCAGATGCGAAGTAGCTTATAATCTTTCAATATATTCTGCCGCCTCCTCGATACTGTCACAGATTGCCTTTGCCCCAGCCTCCTGCAACTCTTCTCTGGTTCCGAATCCATAAGTGATACCGATACAGTCCATATGCGCTTCTTTGGCTCCCAGCACATCAAATCTGGTATCTCCAATCAATACTGCTTCGGTGGTATCATAAATATGCATCCGCTTGATGGTTTCCTGCAGCACCTCATATTTACTGTCTATTCTGCCATCCATCGTAGCGCCTACTACTTCATCAAAATAGGACAGGATATGGAAATGCTCTAAAATGCGTCTGCAGGATTCTTCCGGCTTGCTGGAAGCCAGTCCGATACGATAGCCTTTTCGCTTGAGAGATTTCAAAGCATCCTCTACACCACCATAAAGACTGCATTCAAAAATACCAGTTGGATGATAGCGTTCCCGATACTTGGCTACCGCTGCTACCGCGGTCTCTTCATCCATGCCATAATGCTCCATAAAAGTATTTTTAAGCGGCGGTCCGATAAAGAATTCAAGCTTATCCGCATCCGGCTCCTCAATACCATATGCTTTTAAGGCATACTGGGCACACTTTGTAATTCCTTCCTTGGAATTGGTAATGGTTCCATCCAAATCAAATAAAACAATGTCTTTTCTGCCCTTTAATTCCTGTTTCATCTGAAGCACAGTCTTTTTAAACACCGGGTGCCAGAGATATGGTGCGATTTCACAGAGTGGTTCAAGTACAAACAGCCGGTTTGCCATATCAATATGCGGAATTGTAAGTTCCGGGGTAGATATCACTTCATCATCATAGAATAAAATATCAAGGTCAATGGTTCTTGAGCCCCAGCGCATCTTACGCTCCCGGTTGCCATGAGCTTCTATGGCATGAAGCTTTTCCAATAATTCTTCCGGTGTATACAAGGTATGAAGTTCCAAACATCCATTAAAAAATGCTCCTTCTGCCACACCACCATATGGCTCTGTCTCAAGAATCCCAGACACCTTTCCTACCTTGCAGTCCTCTAAGTTCCGCAGCTCTTCAATGGCATCTTCAATATATTTTCTCCGGTCGCCCATATTAGAGCCAAAGGCAAGATATACCTTATGCCAGCCCCGCTCTATTTCCACTGCTACATCCGATAAAGGCAGTCCCACCGGTGCCCATGGTTTATGTATAGAAAATTTTAATTTCTGAATCAACGGAAAATGCAATAACACTGCCCGCGCCGTCTGCTCTGCTGCAGCTTCAATCAGCTTATAGGTATGTGTTGTCAGAAATTCCGTCACGAAATGGCTGACTTCTCCATAATTTACCGATTCTGTCAAATCATCTGAGCATCCCGCTTTTCTGGTGGATAAATAGAGTTCCATATTGATTAGAAACTTCTGACCAAGCTTTGTCTCCTCCGGGAATACTCCATGATTTGCAAATAGTTCAAGATTTTCTATGATAATCTTATCCATGTAATCCTCCATCTCTGATTGCTTCTGCCATCTTAATTGCCTCTACATTGGCACGCACATTATGTACGCGGACAAATCCACAATGTGCCCAAACAGCATAAGCACTGGTTACTGCTGTGGCAGTATCACGCTCCTTTGCCGGAACATCCAAAGTCAGACCGATTACTGACTTCCGAGATGTGCCAAGCAGCACCGGATAGCCCAGTTCATTCAGTTCTCCCACACATCGGATAGCTTCTAAATTATTCTCATATGTCTTGCCAAATCCCACGCCCGGATCTGTCATGATACCGTCTTCACGAATCCCTGCTTCTTTTGCAAGACGTAAGGTCTCCCGTAAATCATTTTTCATATCTTCCATAAAATTCGTATAGTCTGCTTCGTTACGGTTATGCATCAGGCAGCATGCAGCATCATATTTTGCAATCACACCTGCCATTTTATCATCTGCTTTCAATCCCCAGATGTCATTTAAAAGATGTGCCCCTGCTGCAAGGTTAGCCTCTGCCACCTTACTTTTATAGGTATCTACGGAAATTGGCACATCAAAACGGCTTACTATCGCTTCTACCACCGGAACGGTACGCTCAATTTCTTCTTCATCGGAAATCTTTGTATAACCCGGTCTTGTGGATTCTCCACCCACATCAATGATATCTGCTCCCTGTGCCATCATTTCTTCCACATGTTTTAATGCAAGGTCTAACTGATTATAACTTCCCCCATCTGAAAAAGAATCCGGTGTTACATTTAAGATTCCCATTACATAAGTATGATTTGCTGTGTCAAATGTCCGATTGCCAATTCTCACTTTACTTCTCCTCGTATAATATCTCGTATAATATCTTTTAGATACGTAAATACATGTATCTTGGTTAATAAGTTACTAAATAAATATTGTTCATTAGGCTTAGTAAAGCCCATGATATAATTG
>JBNMJI010000256.1:0-2792 GCA_050873725.1 Roseburia sp. | reverse complement strand
ACCGGTTACTTCGCCGTCCAGTGCTGCTTTGGCAAACTGCTTTGTATTCTCCCAGTCATCAAAATGCTCTGTTGCCGCATTTTTAAGTCCCGGAATTTCCTGTAATAACTCTTCCCAGACATTCCGGTAATCTCCCACATTGACATAAAGTGCTGCCTTGCCTTCCCGGATTGCCGGCAGCAGATATCTGATAATAGCTGCAAAGATTTCTCTCTGGGCTCCCGCTCCGCCAATGGTCAGTGAGAAGCGCATCGGTTTCTTCTCCTGCTTTCTTTTAATTCTCGCTTCGCAGTCCGCTTCAATGTTGCTTACCAGCTCATGGTCAATATAATGTCCCGTGTATACAAGGTCTTTTTCCGGCATTGGATTTAAGACATCTTTTCCCTGCATGCCATTTAAAATCCGATACCCCTGATAAGCATAATGAGTCTGCACCGTATGAAGGCTTCCTTCGGATAAATGCAATGCCATTGGCCAGTTATCCGGAATCGCATTGACTACATATTTCATGCCCGCATGAATGGCTGCCTGCGCCGGCCACACATGGGTTGCTACCACCGGAATTTCCTTTGGCACATTCCGGTAAACCGGAGCCATAAGCTCTGCATTTTTCTGGTCGGAGGCATTATAGGAAAGCTTCCGGAATCCCTCATAGTTCATTGGCTCCCACACCAGTTTGTTAAAAAGCTTACTCTTGCCGGAAAGTCTTGAACCTAAAGAATACAAATCATTCTGTGCGCCAATGACTTTCGTGCAGGTAGTCTTAGGATAGGAATTTAAGTCCATCCAGTATGGTGTGTAGCCCATGGATTTTGCTGCGGATGCAATTGCCATGGAAATCCGGTAATGACCGAATCCCATACGGATATTTCCTACGATGATTCCTTTCTCTTTGTCAAATTCCAGTTTCGAAGCCTCTTTCTGCTCCGGCAGCAGCACATCCACAACGCCAAGGGAATCTCCGATATGCGCATTCTCTTTTAACACCACCGGATAATCCACCTTGCTGTCATCCCCAAATTTCTTTTGGAACTTCTTCTTACTCTTTACCGCTTTCCGATATACCTTCTGCGGCATTTTGTTGCCAAAGATTTCTCTTGATTTCTCCTTCATATACACCCTCCTTATTCGTTATACTCCCTTATGCTATTTCAAATGTAATTTCTCTGGTTCCTGCCTGACGGTTGCTTATGATAAGTTTTCCGCTTCCGGTCTTTCCGGTGGTCTTGACATAAGTGCCTCCCATACCGCCCTGCAGGCTGATGATGTCCGGTCCAATGAGTTCCAATGCTCCCTCACATTTTAGCTGCACCGGCTCCTGAAAATATGGCAACAGATTTCCATTTTCATCTACTGCCTGTATTCTTACCGCAGCCACATCATAGGTATATGTTTCTTTTAATTTCTGACTGCTGACCGTAATCTGATACTGCACCTTCTGTACCGGCTCCCTTACCAGAGTTTTAACCACCTTACCATCCTTTATGGCTTCTAACTTATATACAATGGATTGTCCGCCCCAGTCCCCGACATACTGGTTATAAAGTGCTACCGCATCCTTCATTTTCATATGGTAAATAAGCATCAGCTTTGCTGCCAGATAATATGCTCTTTTCGGCAAATGATTCATGCCATAACGGGCTGCCAGATTCAAAACTTCTTTTACCATCGCCGCCTGCTTTGGTGTGAAATGCTCTCCCTCTTCGATGGCATTTCCAATATAATCGTCTATCGGAATCGGACCATGTTTCAGATTCTTATATGGGGAATCGATCTTCTTATATTCCTTGATAAACCGGTCATTTTTGTACATTTTAACGCTGTCTGCGTTGGTAAAAATATAAGTTTCGCCCCGGTTGCAGGCAGGATGTTCTCCAATATCCATCGTTGAACTTAGCGCCAATACCGGTCTTTCTTCCTGCTGGCAGGCATATACATCTGCCGCCATTTTCGGATTGCGGAACATGTCTAAGACTCCGTGATAACAGATTCTGTCCCCACTGCCGAAATCTTTATGTGTATTATAATCTGCCATACACCATCCGAAGCTTCCGGCAATATCCTCTTCTCCTGCTACGGCATCCAGTACATTGGCGTGGCGGAGTGCATGCCACATACGATGCTCTTCCCAGTCGAAGGATTTGGTGGAATACATATGTCCATTATATTCTGTGATAAGATACGGTTTTTCCATATCGGATGTCACATTTTTCTTATGCTCACAGCCTTTATTCAGACCATTATGCACAAACTCATTATAGGTATATACATCCTCTAAAAGACTGCTCTTTTTATGTGCCCGCACGCCACCGGTCTGTCTGGTATCATCTAACTTATGCGCCATTGCATTGGTACGTCGGTAAAATTCATCGTCATCCTGCGATTCATTAATCCGCACGCCCCAGAGAATAATGGACGGATGGTTGCGGTACTGCATCACCATGTCTTTTTCATTTTCCACCGCCTGTGTTTTCCACGCTTCATCACCGATATGCTGCCAGCCCGGAATCTCGGTAAATACCATAAGTCCCAGTTCATCGCATCGGTTTATAAATTCCTGAGACTGCGGATAATGGGAGGTCCGCACTGCATTCAACCCCAACTCGTTCTTTAATACTTCCGCATCCATCCGCTGTATGGAAGCCGGCATGGCATAACCCATGTAAGGATAACTCTGGTGTCGGTTTAGTCCCCGGATTTTAAGCTTCTGCCCATTTAAGTAAAAGCCATCTTTTTGAAATACTGCCTGACGAAAGCCCACCGTTGTTATGACCTCGTCGATTATATTATTT
>JBNMJI010000255.1:0-2798 GCA_050873725.1 Roseburia sp. | reverse complement strand
CTCATCCTCCATAAACGGAAGCACCATCAATTCCATAAAACGCTTGATAAAAGATGATTTTCCGGTCCGCACAGCTCCAATCACACCTATGTAAATCTCTCCGTTTGTCCTTGCACTGATATCTTTATACATATCATAAGTTCCTGTATTAAAATTTTCCATATAAATTCCTCCTGACTATACTGTTATATGTATATGCAGGAGGAAGTCACCATTATAACAAAATATTCAGTTTTCCCGGAAGGCAGCTAAACTCTGCATGAGTTACATCTGCACAGTATTCTCCGTCTGCATGCAATACCATAGGCTTCTCTAAATCCACACTGAATTTTCTGCAGTTGCGGATATCAAAGCACTTAAATCTTACATGTTTTCCCTTTACCAGAAATGGCAGAAGGAAAAAGGTTCGCCACCTTGCCACTCCATAAGCACAGCAAACCGAGAATTCTCCGTCCGTTGCCACTGCATCCGGAGCCATTGGCACTCCACCGCCTTCACAATACTGATTCATTCCGGCAATAAAAATCATCCGGGAAATCGGCTCTTCTACTTCATCATTAAATACAATCTTTGCCTCTGTTGTAGGCATGGTAAACAGGGATTTTATTGTAAGGCAGACATAGGTTAAGGAGCCCAGTCCCAGCTTATTTAACGCTTTCTTTAAGCCGGAATGCAACGCCTGCTTACATACATCTGCGTCCAGTCCGAGGCCGGAGCTGATTGCAAAAATCTTCTGTTCCTTCTGGCCCTCTTCCATCCAGCTGACACAGCCTAAGTCAATTGGTGTTGTCTCTTCCGCCTGAAGTATCCTCTCTAAATTTTCTGTAGGCGTTCCATTGATTTTCATACCTCTTGCGAAATCATTTCCGGAACCGGTCGGTATGTATCCAAACTGGATTTTTTCAAAATCATGCATTCCGTTCAGTACTTCATTTAGTGTACCGTCGCCACCAACTACAATAAGATATACTTTTTCTTTATCAATATCACAGACACGGCTGGCAAGCTTCTTTGCATGTCCCTCATACTCTGTAAAATGAGCCTTATATCGTATTTCATGCTCCAATAAATAATCCTGTAATTCCTCCCATACCCGTTTGGACCTGCCGCCACCCGAGGTATTATTCACAATAAAATGATACATCCCTTATCTCCTTTTATCTGCCGCTGCTGATTTTTTATCTTTTCTGTTCTCTTTCTGGAAATCATTTTCCTGCCCACATTTGAATATCTTTATACTAACACCTTTTCTGATATAACTCAAGAAACACACTTTATAAGTTTTTCCAAACATGAAAATCATCCGCTGCTTGCGTAACCACGAAAAACACGCGTAAAAAAGACGATATCCAAAGATATCGCCTTTCTTTTATACATCACTCTTTATTTTGCAGCTTTTAAAGCTTCCAGTTCTTCTTTTGTCTTTCTCTTTCTGCAGTAGATTTCCATGTTCTTGCAAACTTTCTTAGCAAGTGCTGTAGTAATCTGTCCGTCTACCGCACGCCATTTCCAGTTCATGCCAAGTGTAGATGGTGTATTCATACGTCCTTCACTGCCTACTCCAAGAATATCCTGCATTGGAACGATTGCCATGTCACCAACACTGCCCCAGACAGCTTTCATGGTGCCCCAGTTGTATCCTTCCTCTTTGCTTAATCTTAAATATTCTTTTGCATACTTGATACTCTCCTTTGGAGCTGTCTTAAACCAGCCCATAATAGTATCATTATCATGTGTTCCCGTATATACAACACAATTTTTTGGATATGTATGAGGAAGATAATCGCTCTCTTCTCTGCTGTCAAATGCAAACTGGATTAACTTCATTCCAGGGAATCCGGTATCCTTTAACAGCTGTTTTACAGATGGAGTTAAGTATCCCAGATCTTCCACGATAATATTTAACTTACCAAGCTTCTTTTCCAGTGTATTGAATAAATCCATTCCCGGACCTTCTCTCCACTCACCGTTTCTTGCTGTCTTATCCTTTGCAGGAATTGCGTAATATGAATCAAAACCTCTGAAGTGGTCAATACGAACAACATCATACAATTCAGACATTGCTTTGATACGTTTTGTCCACCAGGTATAACCATCCTTCTTCATAGCATCCCAACGGAATAACGGGTTTCCCCATAACTGTCCATCATCAGAGAATGCATCAGGAGGACATCCGGATACATCAATCGGATCCAGGTTCTCATCTAAATAGAACTGTCCCGGATTTGCCCATACATCTGCACTGTCACCAGCAACATAAATAGGTACATCACCGATAATCTGAATGCCTTTTTCATTGGCATATGCTTTCAGCTCTGTCCACTGTTTGAAGAACAGATACTGCAGCATTTTCCAGAATTCAACATCATCTGCAAATTCTTCTTTCGCATTTTCAATTGCTGATGGTTTACGGAGTTTTAAATCATTCTTCCATTCAAACCATACAACCCCGCCATTTGCATCCTTCAATGCCATAAACAGTGCATAGTCCTCTAACCAGTCACTGTTTTTCTTACAGAAATCTGCGAAATCATCCGGTAATGCTTTTTTAAAGCGCTGATATGCTTTTTTCAATAAAGGAAAACGGTTTTCATAAAGTGTTCCATACTCTACAAATTCCGGATTTTCTCCCCATTCATAGCTTAAACATTCCTTTTTTGTCAGTAACTTATCCTTACAAAGATAATCTAAGTCAATAAAATATGGATTCCCCGCAAAGCTTGAAAATGACTGATATGGAGAATCTCCATAACTGGTTGGGCATATCGGTAATATCTGCCAGTAAGTCTGTCCTGATT
>JBNMJI010000254.1:0-2800 GCA_050873725.1 Roseburia sp. | reverse complement strand
TTACTGTTACTTTGCAGGTTGCTGTGTATTTTCCAACCTTTGCTGTAATATCTGCTGTACCTTTTCCGGTTGCTGTAACAGTTCCATCATCTCCAACTGTTGCAACGTTATTAGTGCCGCTCTTCCATGTAACTGTTTCATCTGCATCTGCCGGAGTAACTGTTGCTGTTAATTTTCCGGTTGAATTTTTGGATAATTCCAATGTGTTTTTATCCAATGAAATTCCTGTTGCCGGAACAACAACTTTAACATTTGAAGTATTATCTACTACACTGCACTGTGATGTAACATCATTAATCTCTAATGAATCATCCAATGCCTCATCAACTACAAGGCTTGTATTGACTTTTCCTTTTACTGTATCTTTTACTTTAAAGGTTGCTGTGAATACATTTCCACTCTTTAAGATTTCATTTGCCACAATACTTGTATTAATTTTTCCTGTCAAAGTATCATTCAAATCAGTAATTCCATTACACTGAAACACAACACCCTTTTCTGCACTTACCAATTCCAACATATTTTCATCATATGTGAATTTCAAATTCAGTCCTGCAATCAAATTATTTTCCGGCATATCAACGGTATATACTACCGTATCACCCCGGTGTAACTCTGTCTTGTCTGCACTAACTACAAAATTAATCTGCTCTGCCGCCTTAACATTCTGCGGGATTAAATTACCGCATAAACTAAAGACCATAAGAGCAGAAAGAAAAAGTGCTATTTTTCTTTTTAACTTACTCAATCTCATCTGTTGCTCCTCCTATTTTCTGGTGTAAAATCTTATTTTTTATTTTTCCACCTATTACTCCTAGCTTGCTTTCATTTTGCCACACTATTTACTGTGTGTCAATATTTTATTTACATCCAGTAAATTTGCATGTATAGAAACTAATACAATCAATATTATAAATGTATATTAATAAGGAAGGAGGATTGATGTGGCAGAATTTATCGTGAATGCCAAAGATATCGGTATCAGAATTCGAAACCTGCGTCTGAAACAGAATAAAACCCAGTCTTACTATGCCGACCTGCTATATATTTCGCCATCTTATCTGGCATTGATTGAAGCTGGTAAACGAATTCCAAATATTGATGTCTTAGTAAGGATATCTACCATTGCTGACGTATCCTTGGATTATATTATTTTTGGAAAGGATGACAGTCTTGACACCACACAGAAAATTTTCGAACGATTAAGAAATTCTTATCCGGAAGCAGATGTAAAGAAAGCCTTAAAACTAACCGAATTTTACCTGAAGTTGTCAAAAGAGACTGATTCAGATGAAACAATTGAATTATGAGAAATCATTATTAGCGTATAGATAAAAAGGAAGCAACAGATTACTCTGCTGCTTCCTTTTATGTCATCGATATTATTACATAATATCAACGATTACTTTTTTGTTTTCTTTTGAGGCTGCTGCTTTCACAACAGAACGAATTGCCTTTGCAATACGTCCCTGTTTTCCGATTACCTTACCCATGTCGGACTGAGCTACGCGCAGTTCCAATACGATGGCTTTCTCGTTCTCTGTCTCTGTGACATTGACCTCATCCGGGTAATCTACAAGTGATTTTGCAATTACTTCTACTAATTCCTTCATAGGTACACCTCACTATTTTACGATACCGGTTGCTTTGAAGATACGGTTTACGGTTTCTGTTGGCTGTGCGCCGTTTGCTAACCATTTCTTAGCCAGTTCTTCATTTACATGGTACTCACTAGGATCCTTAGTTGGGTCATAAGTTCCGATCTCTTCGATGCATTTTCCATCTCTTGGGGAACGGGAATCTGCAACTACGATTCTATAGAAAGGAGCCTTTTTCTGTCCTAATCTTCTTAATCTAATCTTTACTGCCATTACTGTTTCACCTCCTTGAATTATGCTATCCTAAGCAAATGCTTATATGTTAAAAAGGAAATTTGAATTTTCCCATTTTACCACCGCGTCCACGTCCGCCCATAAGTCCGGGCATCTGTTTCATCATTTTCTTCGCCTGTTCAAACTGCTTTACCAGACGGTTTACTTCACTGATGTCTACTCCTGCACCTTTCGCAATTCGATGCTTACGGCTCGGATTCAAAAGTGAAGGATTACTTCTTTCCTTCTTTGTCATGGAATAGATGATGGCTGTTGTACGTGCCATGTTCTTCTCAGCTTCGCCTTCATCAATATCCGGCATCTTTCCGCCGCCAAGTCCCGGCAGCATACCAAGAATATTACCAAGACCGCCCATTTTCTTCATCTGTTCCATAGAAAGCAGATAATCATCAAAGGTAAAGTCTGCTTTCTTCAGACGCTGCTGCATGTCTTTGGCTTTTTCTTCATCTATATCAATCTCGCTCTGTGCCTTCTCAATGAGTGTAAGCACATCGCCCATGCCAAGAATTCTGCTTGCCATACGGTCCGGATAGAACTGTTCCAAATCAGAAAGTTTCTCACCCATACCAACATAAAGAATTGGCTTTCCGGTTACCGCACGGATGGATAATGCTGCTCCGCCTCGGGTATCACCATCTAACTTCGTCAATACGACTCCATCAATTCCAATCTTCTCATCGAACGTTCCTGCCACATTTACGGCATCCTGTCCGGTCATGGCATCTACGACCAAAATGGTCTGTGCCACATCAACATTTTCTTTTATCTCAATCAACTCATCCATCATATCTTCATCTACATGAAGACGTCCGGCGGTATCTAAGATTACAACCTGATTGCCATTCTTTGCTGCATGCTCCACTGCTGCTTTGGCAATATTTACCGGCTTATTCTTATCGCCCATGGAG
>JBNMJI010000253.1:0-2802 GCA_050873725.1 Roseburia sp. | reverse complement strand
GTATGTTACAGTATAATCTTTTCCTTCTACTAATGTTTTGTCTCCGTCTTTTACCACAACTGCAACTGTGCTTCCGGTATACTCGGTATCCTTTGCAGTTACCATTTCATTGGTCAATGGTTTCTGCTGGATAGTAAAGGTTGCTTCATTACTGTCTGCGGATTCAAATTTCTTTGCACTGGCTGTTGCAATTACCGTATAAGTTCCTGCATCCACCGGTGCTTTGCTCAATTTATTTCCAGCCTCATCATAATAAGTATAAGTAATGGAAATGCTTGGATTCTTCTCAATTCCCCAGCTGTATGCATTGGCATCACAGCTTAAGTTCTTCTCGTCATTACCGCCATTATATTCAAAATCACTGGCTGTAAGATTTGCATACAATGCTTTTAAATAGGTTCTTACCGGTACAATAAATACAGTCTCTTTATAGTTCTTTGCTGCATCTCCTTCCGGCACAAATACTACATGATGGTCTACATCTTCAAAGATTGCAGTTCCGGTAGTATTAAACCACAGTGTCTCATCCGGGCTCTGCCACTCAAAATGTCCTTCCAGTTCCTGGTTCTCATCATTAACTGCTACTGCCATTCCACCATTGAGATGGGACTCTTTCAGTTTTCCTGACATATGATTGACAGTTGCTGCTGGTTTCTCTTTAATTACTGCCTCTGCCTTATTTACAGTTACAGTATACGTCTTGCTTCCTGCCTCATATACATCTGTTGCCGGTGTTGTAACCGTATAAGTATAAGTTCCTGCATTTAAAATTTCTTCATCACAGGTTCCAACAATACCACTCTTTGGTCCATCTTTCACAAAATTCTTTGCATTAAGTGTCTGTACTTTTCCATTATAGGTCAGATTTGAAATACTCTCTTCAAATACCGGAGTTCTCTTACTGATTTTTATGGTATATTTTTCTGTCTTCCATTTAAAGAGATAATTCTTATATTTGCACTCTAAAGTAACTGTTCCTGTCTTGTCTGCAGTTACAGATACCTCTTTCTTATCTGTATTTTTTAATGTTACCTTATCTTTTCCACTGGTAACGCTCCATTTGGTTTCATAGGCAATCCACGCAGAGCACTCGATTTTCTTTGTATCCTGCAACTGCATCTTAATCGTATGATCCTTTTCGGCAGCTTTTACTGTCATCCCGGTTATTCCGGATAAGGACAATACCATCAATGCCGCCATAGCAAAAGCGGTGATTCTCTTTCCCAACATTTTGGCTACTCTCATGTTTTTTCTCCTTTTATTCATTTTATCCATTTCCTGTTGATTTATGAATTGTATAACCAATCATAGCCTACTCTGCGTTATAAAAAGCGTTACATTTTTCTATTTTTCTTTATTCTTCCAAATTGTACTCAAATCTTCCTGTTTGTATTGTATTCTCCCTATCTAATCCGTCCCATTCACCAATACTTTATGATATTTCACATATTTCTTTCCAGCTGTCCGTTCCATCCGCTGATTGATTCGCTCGATAACCAGTCCGCAATTTTCCTCTTCAATACCTATTAAAAGTATCAGATACTGGTTTGTGCTGTATCTGGTATACAGGTCACCGCTGCGCAGGGAGTTTTTCAATGCCTGCTCCAGTTCTGCCCGGATGTATTCGAAATGAACACCACCTTCTGAAGCATACCCCTTCCCATCGGTAATGGTGCTCATAAGAAGCCACGCACTCTTTCCCGTACGCTGCAAAACCCGTTTTGCAAAGCGGTAATTTTCAATGAAAACAGGATACGAACAGTAAAATGCTCCTTCCTCTCCCTCTTCTTCCAGCTTCTCCTGTATTGCCTGAATATGAGTGGCATTCTCCGTAACACAGCTGCTGATTCGTTTTAATTGTTCCAGCATAGACTTTGAAGGCTCACTGCCAAGCTCTGCCAGCAGCATTTCTTCTGTCTTATGATATAATGCCACCGCCTCTTTGGAACGCTTCATGGCAATCAATGCCTCCATCTGGTATACCTGCCAGTCATCCAGTGGATAAAGAACCGCTGCTTTTTCTGCTATCTCATATAATTTCTGATACTCCTGCTCATCCCTGTAAATTCCGCACAGTCTCTTTACACAGGACATATATAATTTCCGGTATTTCGTTGCCCAGGAAATTACCCATTCTGATGCTCCCAGTGCCGGCAAAAATTCTCCACGGTACAGCCTGACTGCTTCCTCTAATTCTGTTTTTCCAAAATCTTCCGCCTGTTTCAATGCATGCTCTGCCTTCTCTTCAAAAGAAATGCAATCACAACGATACGGAATTTCCGGCGTCCAGCAATAAACTCCCTTTCGGCTTATAATATAATCGCTCTCCGGCAGTCCCTGCTCCTTAAGCAGTTTCCGCACCCGGAAAAGAATTGCCCGGAAACTGTTGGATGGGTTTGCGACCTCCTCATTTTCCCATAGTCTTCCCACCAGTTCTTCCCTTGTTACCCCTTCTGTACCCGCATGCAGAATAATCTGAAGCAGCCGGTTCGTCTTTGTCGTTGATTTCCGGTCTATGATAAAGGAATGATTTCCATATTGCATTCGAAATGTTCCAAGCATACTTACTTCTAAAATTTTTTTCATGCTTCCTGCCCCCCTGCAGATTATTTTTCCTAATTGCAGTATAAAGGACTTTGTTTTTATACGCAAAAGATTTTTCTCATTTCTTCCGGATTGTCAAAACGAAAGATTACTCTTATAATCATATTCATAAATAATTCTAAAAAATAATTGTTTCGAGCTGTTAGAAAGGATTATACCATGGAAACAGGATTTATTGATTTACATGTACATTCAACC
>JBNMJI010000252.1:0-2830 GCA_050873725.1 Roseburia sp. | reverse complement strand
GCTTTATTTTGTGATTCTGATATTAGAGCAGAAAAGCGGAAGAGGAAAAGCAATTCTTAAATTTGCGGCCGGCTCCATCCTGGCAGGCGGTATGGGAGCAATACTGATTCTGCCGGAGATTGTGGCATTAAGCGGAAGTGGTTCCGGTGGAATCTCTTTTCCGGAGAAAATGGAGTGGTATTTTGGTCTGCTGGATGAAACAGCAAGGTTCTGCATTGGTGTCGAGCCGTCTTCTACGGTAGGACATATGCCAAATCTTTACTGCGGAGCGGCGATTTTATTATTATTATTCCTTTATCTTTTAAATCGCAGGATTCGCATTGGGGCAAAGATTCCAAGACTCTTACTGGTGGCATTTTTCTTTGTGAGCTTTGCAAATAATAAACTGGATTTTATCTGGCATGGCTTTCATTTTCCGGATGGACTTCCGGCAAGACAGACCTTTTTATTTGCATTTTTACTGCTGACCTTAGGTTATGAAGCGGTGCGGGAAGAAAGAGGAAATAGCATTTTTAAAATCTTATTTGCATTCCTGTTAGCGGAGCTGGTATTGGTTTTATGTTTCCGGTTTACAGATTTAGAGCAGGTGACACCGGAGCAGATGCTTTTAACAGGACTTTTGATTTTAGGTTATGCACTTCTGCTGTTATTCTATCGGCGGAAGGATAAGACGATGCGGACTATCGTATCGATATTTGCGGTGATTCTGGTATGTGCCGAGGCAGGCGTAAATCTTGATATGACCAGCATTTCCACGACCAGCCGGACGCTGTATACCCAGCATTTAGAGGATTATAAAACACTGGCGGAGACAGCAGAAGCAGAGGATGACGGTTTCTTCCGTATGGATAAGTTTAACCGGATGACGAAGAATGAGTCGGCACTTTCAAACTATGCATCCGCATCTATTTTTTCTTCTCTTATAAATAAAGATGTGGCAGATTTCTATCGGGAGATGGGAATGGAGGGCGGCAAGAATTATTACTGCTATAATGGTGCAACGATGCTTACTTCCTCACTGCTTTCGGTAAAATATATCCTGACGGACAGTGCAGAAGAGGAAAGTCCGTATCGAAGTCTGATATCAGAACAGAATGGCATATACTTATATGAAAATACTTATACACTGCCACTTGGCTTTATGGTAGACAGTGATTTGACGGAAAAGTGGGATTTTACCCTTGGAACACCGATAATGGCACAGAATGAACTCGCCTATGCCCTTGGTGCAACGGAGAATCTTTTAGAGCCGGTGGATGCAGAATTGCATGATGGCAAAACCGTGATTCAGGTAACGGAAAGCGGCTATTATTATGGTTATTATACGATGAAGGATGCCAAAACCATAACCGCAACCACTGGAAACCGCACGCGGACATTTTCTAAATGTGACCATGTCTATTTACTGGATTTGGGCTATTGTGAGGCAGGGGAAGATATTACGCTGATTTCTGCCGATACGGATCAGATACTGGTGCAGGGCTATCGGTTAAATGATGCAGCATTTCAGGCAGCATATCATACATTATCCCAGCAGACCATGGAGTTAAAATCCTACAGTGACAGCAGAATCGAAGGCAGTATTAATGTGGAAAAAGCCGGAACTCTTTTGCTGTCCGTGCCGGATGATGAAGGCTGGCATGTCTTTGTGGATGGGGAAGAAGTGGATTATGAGCATTTCTGCGATGCGTTTATCAGCATTCCATTAAAAGAAGGCAGCCATGATATTATATTAAAATATACAACACCGAATCTGAAGCTGGGAGCATTGCTTTCCGGTGGAGCATTGTTCTTATTCCTTTGCATTACATGGATACCGGTTGTTGTGAGAAAACGAGGAGAGAGGGCATGAAGAAAAAGATAGCGTTTCGAATATTTGCCGTATTGGCAGTACTTTGCGTTATTTATTCTGGGATGGTACTGGCAACGGGTTCCGGAACATCATTTTTCCTGGTGTGGATTGGGCTTGCACTCCTTTTCTTCCTGTTTGGGTATTCTATCTGGAAATCTTTCTGGAAGAAAGTTCCCCGGCTGGTTAAAGGAATCTGTATTGCTGTAGTTACAGTGGGATTTATGGCATTTTTCATCATAGAGGGCTGCATCATAAGTCGGATGAATGAAAAAGGCGAAGCAGGACTTGATTATATTATTGTGCTGGGAGCACAGGTGAGGGAAAGCGGGCCGAGTGTAGCATTAAAATACCGGCTGGATGAGGCAGTGGAGTATTTAGAGGATAATCCGGAGACAATTTGTATCGTATCCGGCGGACAAGGTGCGAATGAGCCATATTCCGAAGCAGAAGGAATGGCACGGTATTTAAAGGAGCAGGGGATTGATGCATCCCGGATTCTGTTAGAGGATAAGTCCTTAAATACGGAGCAGAATATGGAATACAGCAAGGCACTGATAAAAGAGGGGGCATCGGTTGGAATTATCACCAATGATTTTCATCTGTTCCGGGCAAAGCAGATTGCACGAAAATACGGACTGGACAATATCTGCGGAATAGCAGCAAAGTCTACTCCGGTTTATCTTCCAAACAATATGCTGCGGGAATTTTTAGCAGAGATAAAATTTCTGCTGTAATTATGCGGATAAATGGAAAAGTCAAAGATTGACCGGAGAATTTGAAGTGTGCTTTTTATAAATGGGCTTGCATCGGCTGGAAGAATAGAATAGTATAAAAAGGTCATTTAGAGAACAAAAAGCTCTTAGAAATTAAAAAAAAATATGAAATTAAAAAAATTTAAGACTAGAATGTAAGATTAAAAATTTTCTCAGAAAGTAGAAGGTTAAGATTTTCCCAGAAAGTAGAACAAAGAGTAGACAG
>JBNMJI010000251.1:0-2856 GCA_050873725.1 Roseburia sp. | reverse complement strand
TTAAAGAAGAATTAATAAGACTTGTGCCGGATGATTATGGCGAAGAAACCATAACCGGGGCACTGGTAGAAGAAGGAGATTTGGTTCTTCTCGTTATGCCACAGGATATTCAGGCACCAGAGGGCAGACTTATTCTGCCACAGGTACAGACCATCCGTGATTTGCTGGATCATAAATGCCTGGTGATGAGCTGCACAACAGATAAGTTAGAGGATACGCTGGCAGCACTGGCACGTCCGCCGAAGCTTATTATTACCGACTCTCAGGTATTTCGTACGGTATATGATAAGAAGCCACAGGAAAGCCTTCTGACCTCATTTTCCGTATTGTTTGCAGAGTACAAGGGAGATTTCGCTTACTATAAAGAGAGCACAGCAGCCATAAGCAGTCTTACGGAAGAATCAAAGGTACTGATTGCAGAATGCTGCACCCATGCACCACTGAAAGAGGATATCGGCAGGGAGAAAATCCCAAATATGTTGAGAAAACGTATCGGAGCAGGACTGACAGTGGATATCGTCAGCGGAACAGACTTTCCAAAAGACTTATCTAATTATGATTTAATAATTCAGTGTGGAGCCTGTATGTTTAATAAAAAATATGTCATGACCAGAATTGAACGTGCAAAAGACCAGAAAGTTCCAATGAGCAACTATGGTGTTGTCATTGCATATCTCTCTGGAATTCTTGATAAAATCAGCTATTAGAAATGAGAAAACGAAAGGAAGCGTAACTATGTCAATCGACCGTGCGCGAGCATATTTAAAAGAATTTGGAATGGAGGAGCGGATTATGGAGCTGGCGGAATCCAGTGCGACAGTGGAACTGGCAGCAGAAGCACTTCATTGTGAGCCGGAGCGTATTGCAAAGACGCTTTCTTTTTTGGTGGGAGAGCAGCCGATTCTGATTGTGACCGCAGGAGATGCAAGAATCGATAACCACAAATATAAGACAACCTTTGGGACAAAAGCAAAGATGATTCCGGCAGCGGCAGTGGAAGACTATATCGGACACGCCGTTGGCGGTGTCTGCCCTTTTGGAATCAAAGAGGGTATAAAAGTATATCTCGATGAAAGCCTGAAAAAGTTTGAAACAGTATTTCCGGCATGTGGCAGTGGAAACAGTGCTATTGAGCTGACAATTCCGGAATTGGAGCAGTGCTCCGGCTATTTGGAATGGGTAAATGTCTGCAAGGAGGAGTAACAGCTATGACACAATTACTGCTGGCAATTATTTATCTTGCGTTTATCAGCCTTGGACTGCCGGATTCCCTGCTGGGGTCTGCGTGGCCAACCATGTATATACAATTTGGTGTGCCTATTTCTTATGCCGGAATTATTTCCATGATTATCGCCGGCGGCACAATCATATCCAGTCTGCAGAGTGACCGGCTTACGAAATGGCTGGGAACCGGGAAGGTGACGGCAATCAGTGTTGCTACAACGGCGGTAGCGTTACTTGGATTCTCTTTCACGCATTCCTTCTGGGCATTGTGCCTGTGGGCAATTCCCTATGGACTTGGAGCAGGAAGCGTGGATGCATCTTTGAATAATTATGTTGCGCTGCATTATAAGAGCCGCCATATGAGCTGGCTGCATTGTATGTGGGGCGTGGGTGCTACAGCAGGTCCTTATATTATGGGAATAGCATTGTCTGCCGGACATGGATGGAACATGGGATATCGATATATCGGTATCATACAGACAATATTAACTGCTGTTTTAATATTTAGCCTTCCTTTATGGAAGGGACGGACAGAAGCAGTTACGATAGAAGAAAACACAAGGAAGGTTTTATCGGTTCGTGAAATACTAAAGATTACCGGAGCTAAGGAAGTAATGATCTGTTTCTTCTGTTACTGTGCATTGGAACAGACTACCGGATTATGGGCAAGCAGTTATCTGAGTTTATATAAAGGGATACCGGCAGAGACCGCAGCAGCGTTTGCAAGCTTATTTTTTATCGGAATTACTGTAGGACGGGCTATAAGCGGCTTTGTTACGATGAAGTTAAATGATATACAGATGATACGGCTAGGGCAGGGTATCATCGTAATTGGAATCGTGGCAATGATATTGCCGGGAAGCAATATATTGGCGATGGCAGGATTAATCCTTATCGGATTAGGCTGTGCACCGATTTATCCGTGTGTTATTCATTCTACACCGGCTCATTTTGGGGCAGACAAATCCCAGGCAATTATAGGTGTGCAGATGGCATTTGCCTATATCGGGACCATGCTTATGCCACCATTGTTTGGACTGATTGCCCGCGGAATTTCGGTGGCATTATTGCCGGTCTATTTATTTGTAATACTGGTTGTAATGATAATCATGCATGAACTCTTAACAAAGAAAACGGCATAAACGCCAGAAAAAGTACAGCAGAGGAAATGGGAGAGTGTTATGTTTCAGCTATTTGAACTAATTGAAAATGAAGAAGACAGAGAATTTTGCGAGAAGTTATATTGCCAATACAGAAATGCATTGTATAGAGAAGCATATCAAATCCTTAGAAATTCTGCTGACGCAGAGGATGCAGTGCAGGAGTGCTTTGCAGCTGTTGCTAAAAATATAGAAAAAGTTTCTCGTGAAAACTGTCATAAAGCATGGAACTATATTGTTATTATATTAAGGAACAAAGCATACAATGCGTACAATAAGCGGAATAGAGAGTATGGTATGGAACCTGACATGATTGAGAAGAAAATGTTACAGGCAGAAGGAGATGGGGAAATCTTTGAGCTTTCAGATGGTGGCAGTATGTCAGAACTTATCGGTAGAATGAAATATCCTTATAAAGAAGTATTGTTTTTGCAATATTACAATGAATTGACTTATAAAGAGATTGCCGATG
>JBNMJI010000250.1:0-2880 GCA_050873725.1 Roseburia sp. | reverse complement strand
GCCGGAATTGATACCTATGATGAGAAGAAAAATGATTATCCGGTATATAAGACCATCCGGGAATGCCAGATTACAGCAGATGTTGTGATTGATTTTTCCAATGCGAAGGCAGTCGATGATCTGTTAAATTACTGTGGTGAGAAGAAGCTTCCGCTGGTACTTTGTACCACCGGTTTATCGGAAGACCAGCTGGCTAAAGTTACTGAGACCAGCAAAGAAGTAGCAATCTTAAAATCTGCCAATATGTCACTGGGAATCAATACATTGATGGATTTACTGCAGACCGCCATTAAGAAACTTGCTCCTGCCGGTTTTGATGTGGAAATTGTAGAGAAGCATCATAACCAGAAACTGGATGCACCGAGCGGAACTGCTCTTGCATTAGCAGATGCCATGAATGAAGCTATGGACAATACCTATTCCTATAAATTAGACCGAAGCAGTGAGCGGAAGAAGAGAGATGCAAAGGAAATCGGTATTCAGGCAGTCCGTGGAGGAAGTATTGTCGGTGAACATGAAGTAATCTTCGCAGGAACCGATGAAGTGATTGAATTTAAGCATACTGCATATTCTAAGGCAATCTTTGGAAAGGGAGCTGTAGAAGCAGCAAAATTCTTAAAGGGAAAACCTGCCGGAATGTATGATATGCATGATGTAATCCGTGCAGAATAAATTTTAAGCATAGATGGAAATCCCCGGTACCTTATCAGAAAAGATATGGTACCGGGGATTTAATATTATTTACAGTAACTGAATACCTGCATCTGCTGCAGCTTTACACATATCATCCGGCCAGAGAGAAGACTGAACTTCTCCGATATGAGCCTTGCGAAGGAAGAACATACAGATACGGGACTGTCCAATTCCTCCACCGATGGTATATGGAAGTTTGCCATCAATGATTGCTTTCTGGAAAGGAAGCTTAGCACGTTCCGGGCAGCCTGCTTTATCAAGCTGGGAGAGCAGAGCAGCTTTGTCTACACGGATTCCCATGGAAGATAATTCCAGTGCAATATCAAGTACCGGATAGTATACTAAGATGTCGGCATTTAAAGACCAGTCATCATAGTCCGGGGCACGTCCGTCATGACGCTCGCCGGATTCTAAGACATCACCAATCTGTAAGATGCAGACAGCACCCTTTGCCTTAGTTATGTAATATTCACGTTCCTTTGGAGTGTTCTCCGGGAACATATCCTCTAATTCCTGAGTAGTAATGAAGAAGATATCATGTGGAAGAATCTCTTCAATATAGTCGTACTGGATAGCCATATATTTCTCTGTTTTACGAAGACATTTATATACAGTACGGACTGTTTCTTTTAAAGTTTCCATATTGCGGTCTTTCTTCGCAATGACTTTTTCCCAGTCCCACTGGTCTACGAAGATAGAGTGGATGTTATCAGCAATTTCATCGCGGCGGATAGCATTCATATCGGTATAAAGACCTTCGCCCTCTTTGAAATCATAATGCTTTAATGCATAACGTTTCCATTTGGCAAGAGAGTGAACAACTTCTGCTTTACGCTCGTTCTGTTCTTTGATGGTGAACGTAACCGGACGTTCTACACCATTTAAGTTATCATTTAATCCGGAATCAGGGTCAACGAAAAGTGGTGCTGAAACACGGGAAAGGTTTAAACGCAGGGAAAGCAGATTCTGGAAGAAATCTTTCGCTGTTTTAATCGCAATCTGTGTATCATGCAGGTTAAGTTGAGACTGATAATTTTTTGGTATAATCAGATGTTCCATAATAGCTCCTTTTTCATTTTGGTCTGCAATTATTATAGCACAGCAAATCGAGTTTGCAATGGATTATTTGTTTAAAAAAGAGTACAGAAGCGGATATAATTTATCACTGTGTTCAATATAACTTCCATGACCTTCCCCCGGAACAATAACAAGGGTGGCATGCTCAATATTTTCTGCAATCTTTTTTGTAACCTTTTTCTTAATCAAATCTTTTTCACCGGCTAAGACAAGGGTTGGAATCTTGATTTTATGTAAGTCCTCCGGCTGGATATTTGGCTCGTTGAGCATCATTGAGGAAAAAAGATTTGGATTCTTCTTACATTCCCTGCGGATGCGGCGGTAGTCTCTTCCTTTGATGTCCTTCGGAGTCAGGTTAGCTCCGCTGATCATAAGCTTGGAGAGCTTATCCGGGTATTTGGAAGCAAGGAGAAGTCCTACGATGC
Organism: Roseburia sp.; assembly: GCA_050873725.1. Taxonomy (GTDB): domain Bacteria; phylum Bacillota; class Clostridia; order Lachnospirales; family Lachnospiraceae; genus Roseburia_C. The sequence goes on along the minus strand of JBNMJI010000250.1, from coordinate 685 downwards.
CACCGTCACTGAAACCGTAAAAGAGTGGCTCTTTTAATTCCAGGGCATCGATAAAGGCTGCCATGTCGTCTGCCATATCCATGTAATGAAGCTCTTTTGGAGTAGCAGAAAGACCGTGTCCTCTGGAATCAATAGCATAGACCGTATAGTGTTCGGCAAGCTCCGGAATCAGCACATCGAAGATTTCGTGGGTCTCACCATTTCCATGTACCAGCAGGAACGGCTGCCCCTCGCCATATTTTTCATAATAGAGAATCTGACCATTTAATTGAATATACATAATGATTATCGTCCTTTAAAATTGATTATTTTGTCATTCTATTTTATAGTAAAGGTAATTCAACTTTTTAAGTGTAGCATTTTATAAAGGAGAAAACAAGATGGAGACAGAACATGTTATGCATACTTTTGCACCGGTATACGACGAGCATTCGGAGGTTTTAATCTTAGGGACATTTCCTTCAGTCAAATCAAGAGAGAATCATTTTTATTACGGTCATCCGAGAAACCGGTTCTGGAAAGTAACGGCGGCAGTGTGTGGCTGTGAGGTTCCACAGACCATAGAAGAAAAGAAGCATTTTCTTCTGGAAAATCGTATTGCCATCTGGGATGTTATCGCATCCTGCGATATAACAGGTTCTTCGGACAGCAGCATAACAAATGTTATGGTAAATGATATTGAGCG
>JBNMJI010000249.1:0-2893 GCA_050873725.1 Roseburia sp. | reverse complement strand
CTATATCTGCAATCAGCTGAATGGGGAGCCGGAAGTCATTTTATATGGAAAGCTGACTTTAAAAAATAAGAAATATGTCATGGAACAGCCGGCAGTGTGGAAACCTGATGAATACAGGAAAATGCAGATATCCCTGCAGCCGGTATATCCTCTGACAAAGGGAATATCCAGTAAACAATTTGGTAAACTTGTGCGTACAGCCCTTGACAGTGTAAAAGAAGATGGAGAATATATCCCGGAAGAAATCTTAGTCCGCCATCAGCTTATGGGGTTGAGAGAGGCATTGGAAAAAGTACATTTTCCAACGGATTTAGAAGAACTGACCGGAGCAAGAAAACGTCTTGCTTTTGATGAATATTTCTTATTCTTATTACAGATACAGCGGTTTAAGGAACATCATGAGCAGACGCCGAATGGATTCCCGGTAGTAAGGGATGAATTTATTGAAGTAGTGGCAGAACAGCTTCCATTTCCACTTACCAATGCCCAGAAGAAAACGCTGGCAGACCTGGAAAAAGATATTTACAGTCCTTACGCCATGCAGCGGTTGATACAGGGGGATGTAGGCTCCGGTAAGACCATTCTTGCATTCCTTATTATGGCAAAATTTGCCCATGAAGGATACCAGACTGCTATTATGGCACCAACTGAGGTACTGGCAAGACAGCATTATGAGACTTTTCAGAAATGGCTTGCCATGTTTGAACTGGACTTCCCGGTGATTCTTCTTACCGGCTCACTGACCGCAAAGGAAAAACGGGAAGCGTATGCGAGAATGGAAACAGAACAGAATGCCATGATAATCGGAACCCATGCGCTGATACAGGAAAAGGCACTTTATCAGAATCTTGCACTGGTGGTAACAGATGAGCAGCATCGTTTCGGAGTAAGACAGAGGGAGACGCTGGCAGATAAGAGCAGCAAGCTGCCGCATGTACTGGTTATGAGTGCAACACCGATTCCGCGGACTCTTGCCATAATTCTTTATGGAGATCTGGATATTTCGGTAGTAGATGAACTTCCGGCAGAACGTCTTCCGATTAAAAATTGTGTAGTGGGACCGAAAATGCGGGAGAAATCCTGGAATTTTATTGCGGATGAAGCGGCAAAGGGACATCAGGCATATATTATCTGCCCGTTGGTAGAAGCCAATGAAGAATTGGAATTGCAGGATGTTACTTCATATGTAAAGAAATTAAAACAGTATTATGGAGACAGAATCAGTGTAGGACTGCTCCATGGAAAAATGCGCCCTGCAGAGAAGAATAAAGTGATGGAAGCCTTTGTCACCGGTGAAATTCAGGTTCTGGTTTCTACAACAGTAGTAGAAGTAGGTGTGAATGTGCCGAATGCTACCGTTATGATGATAGAAGATGCGCAGCGTTTCGGACTGGCACAGCTTCATCAGCTGCGGGGACGTGTCGGAAGAGGAAATGCACAGTCCTATTGTATCCTTATGAATTCTTCCAATGGAAAGAATGCCAAGGAGCGTTTGAATATTCTTGCGGGTTCTAATGATGGATTCTATATTGCCGGTGAAGATTTGAAAATGCGTGGACCAGGAGATTTTTTCGGGGTACGACAGAGCGGTTTAATGGAATTTAAAATAGCAGATGTCTTTTCGGATGCCGATATGCTTTCTATTGCATCCGAAGAAGCAAAAAAATATGTCGAAAAGTGCAACTTAAACGATTGCGAAAAAGACATGAGACTCGAAAAAACGCTGAAAAATGCATATAAAATAACAGAAAATAACATCAATATTTAGAAAGTTTCGAAAAATTAAGGAATAATTTGTGGAAACTTTACGAAAATTAGATGCAAAATCCCTTGTTTTTATTGCTAAATTGCTAAAATGTTGATACAATAAGTACAAACTTACAATTTAGGGAAAGCGGGGGATATATTTTTATGGCTAAGAAGAAAAAAGGGAAGAAAATTAGCACGAAAATGTTAAGTGCAATGCTCCCGGTACTGATTCTGGGTATGGCTGTATTAGGGGCAGTCAGTGTATTTTCCAGCAAGCAGATTATTGACGATGAGATTGGTAAGGAAATGACGCTGAGTCTGGAAAACGAGAAGACAGAGGTAGAGTCACAGATGCAGTCTGCGGCAAGTCTTGCAAAGCATATGGCTGGAATCGTTGGCATTACTTATGAAAACGAGGAACTGCTGGCATATGTTAATTTCTTAAATACCATGATTTATGAAGAGGATTTTATTTATGGTGCAGGAATATATTTTGCACCGAATAAGTATGACTCCAAACAGCGTTTTGTTGGCCCTTATGTATATAAGGATGGAGATATACCGATTCTGACTTATGACAGAAGCCAGTCCTCTTATGATTATGTAAGCCGGGACTTTTATCAGATTGTTGCCAATGGCGAAACAGAACCGAAGTTTACACAGGCGTATCATGATGATGTCTTAGACTATGATATGGTGAACTGTTCTGCTCCGATGTATAGTGCAGATGGAACTTATATGGGATGCGTAACTGTTGATATTACGCTGGATGAGATTCAGAACTTAGTCAGCCAGATGTCAGTAGGGAAAACAGGAAAAGCATTCCTGATTTCATCAGATGGTACCTATCTTTATACACAGGATTCCGGCAAAATCATGAATGAGAAAATAACGGATTCTAAGAACAGCTCCCTTGCTAAAGTGGGAACAAAAATGTTGGATTCCGATAGCGGAAAAGCCTGCTTTACGGAAGGAGTTACCGGATATACGGTATATTATGAGACGATTCCGGATCTGGGCTGGAAGCTTGGAATTATGATTGAAAATTCAGAACTGAATGCGCCGGTTATCAGCCTTGGTATTAGGCTGGCAGTCATTGCAGCAGTGATTCTTATTATTATGATTCTTGTGATTTTATCACAGG
>JBNMJI010000248.1:0-2901 GCA_050873725.1 Roseburia sp. | reverse complement strand
CCTCAGCGGTATCCATTATTATCTTTTTCCTCATCATGGTATTTTCGCTGTTTACCAATCGAGGGGTAAAGGAGGAAAATTATGACTAAGAAAAAGAGAAAACAGATTTTACAGCTTAGCGGATTACATATTTTTTATATTATATTGTGTCTGCTGGCACTGGTGCCGATTTTATATGCGCTGAATCTTTCCTTTGAAAAGGGAGGAGGAGCATTGTCCTCGGGATTATCTTTATTTCCAAAGGAATTTACACTGGATAATTATAAAAATATACTGACACAGAAGCCATTTTTACGGTGGTTTTATAATTCGGCTGTATTAAGCTTTTTCACAATGGTCATTGCTATCGGATTTGCCATGGTGTCATCTTACGCATTTTCAAGATACCGTTTTAAGGGAAGAAGTGGCATTTTAAAATTACTGCTTCTCTTAAATGCATTCCCACAGATTCTGTCCATGTTTGCATTATTCCGGCTTTTAAAACAGCTGAATATGCTGGATACGAAACTGGGGCTGGTGATTATTTATGCGGGAAGCATGTGCATTTTCTCTATCTGGAATATGAAGGGTTATTTTGATACCATTCCGGTAGAAATCGAAGAAGCATCGAAAATTGATGGTGCATCGGATTTCCAGTTGCTGTGGAAGGTAGTAATGCCGCTGGCTCGCCCGGCAATCATTGTAACTTCTGTGATGGTACTTATTTTTGTATGGAATGAATATCTGTTTTCCACAACATTTCTGCTGAACGAAAACAGTTATACACTGGCAGGTGGATTATATCAGTTACAGTCCAACGATTACACCAGGAGCTGGGGAATGTTCTCCGCAGCCGCTATCCTGGTATCTGTTCCGGTGCTGATTATTTTCTTCTGCATACAAAAGTATATGGTATCCGGTCTTACTGCAGGTGGTGTGAAAGGATAGAAATAAAATGGAAAAAGAAGCAATATTGCATATTCCACTGTCACAATTTGCTTTTGCAGAAAAAGAAGACCGGCTGGTAATAAGACTCCGCTGTAAAAAAGGCGATTTGAAACGGTGTCTGCTGCTTTGGGGAGACCGTGTGGCAATGGAAGAGCCGCTTCCGGTGAAACAAAGTGAGATGGAGCATGTGGCGTCCGATATGCTTTATGATTATTATGAAGTTAAGATTACGTCACCTTATACCAGGGTGTGCTATTATTTCCGGTTAGAGGACAATGCAGAAAGCCTTTATTATTATGGAAGAGGATTTACAGAGAAACTGTCTTGTGGCAGGGCAGAATATTTCCAGTTTCCATATATTAGAAGAGAGGATATTTTAGATATCCCGGAGTGGGCAGAAGATATTGTTATGTATCACATTTTCCCGGACAGCTTTGCAAATGGCAGACGGGAGCTGAAGGAAAAAGCGACAGAACATATGCTTTTGCCGGATGGAAAATGCGATAGCAATGAAAAAATTTTACCGGACCGGATTTGTAAGAACCATCTGGGTGGTACACTGAAAGGAATTTGTGAAAATCTTGACTATATAGCAAAGCTTGGAATTAACTGCATTTATCTGAATCCGATTTTTGAAGCGGCGTCTTATCATAAATATGACACCATTGACTATTTTGAAATCGACCCCTGTTTTGGAAATAAAGCGGATTTAAAGGAACTGGTGCAGCAGTGCCACAGGAGAGGAATCCGGGTCATTTTAGATGGAGTATTTAATCACTGCGGAGCCGATTTCTTTGCATTCCGTGATGTGCGGCAGAAGGGAAAAGCATCAAGATATTATGACTGGTTTTATTATCTGTCGGAAACGATACAGTATGTTGATCCGCCGGATTATGAAGCGTTTGCCTATGTGAAGGAAATGCCAAAGCTTAATACCGGAAATCCTGAAGTGGTGGAGTACCTTTGCAATGTGGGAACTTACTGGATTCGGGAAGCAGATATTGACGGCTGGCGTCTGGATGTGGCAAATGAAATCAATCATGAATTCTGGAGAGCCTTCCGTCATGCGGTAAGAGCGGTAAAAGAGGATATATTTCTAATAGGTGAAATCTGGGAAGAGGCAGGTATCTGGCTTCAGGGAGACCAGTTTGATTCTACGATGAATTATACTTTTTCTTATCTGTGCCGGGATTTTTTTGGAAAGGGAGAACTTTCGGTCAGTGAATTTGATGCCCAGATGCAGCAGATGATTTACCGCTATCCGTGGCAGGTGAGTCTGGCTCAGATGAATTTTCTGGATTCCCATGATATTCCGAGATTTTTAAGCTATTGCAATGGAAATAGAAGGAGAATGGAGCTGGCATTTTTCTATCTCTTTATGGGAGTGGGCGTGCCATCGGTATTCTACGGAGATGAAGTGTATATCGAGGGCATGAAAGAGCCGGAGTACCGGGCAGCCATGGACTGGCAGGCAGTAGTGGACTGGCAGGCAGTAGTGGACTGGCAGGCAGTAGTGGAGCAGCAGGCAGCAGCTGTGCAGCAGGCAACATCGGAGCAGCAGGAAGATAGCAGTTTCCATGAAAACCTGGCAGAGAAGTTCAGCTGCTGGATTACACTTCGAAAAGAGCATGTGGCATTGCGCAAGGGAAATTACCGGACAGTTTACTGTAATGATATTACAGGCACATATGTATTTTCTCGTAGTTTTGGGGACGATAGAGTTCTGGTATTTTTAAATACCGGCACCGACAGTGTGACGCTGACATCAGTAGAGGTTCCGCAGCTCCAAGAGAAAAGGATCATCCTTTCTTCCTGTGAGGGAAAACTTCTGCCTGTTTTATAAAAACAAAAGATATTTCTATAAATAGTGCCGTTCCCTAAAAAAGATAAGTGACATCTCCACATACTTGTGCTATACTTTGGAAAAGATGAAGTGACATAGGGAGGGGGACTTACTATGGTTATATTTATTGG
>JBNMJI010000247.1:0-2941 GCA_050873725.1 Roseburia sp. | reverse complement strand
GACGCACATCTTGCAGAAAGCATTTTTCAAACACGCTCTAGATTAAGAGATTACAGACTATAAAATACATGAGGAATAAACAGATTATGAAAGAAATGTATGCACAGCTTGGAATCTCCTCTGAAGTTTATGACTTCGGTCATGAAATTGAGGAATCCCTGAAAGAAAGATTTGAGAAATTTGATAAAACAGCAGAATACAACCAGATGAAAGTACTTCTTGCCATGCAGAAGAACAAAGTAAGCGCAGAATGCTTCGGAAGTTCTTCTGGTTACGGATATGATGATATCGGCCGCGAGACACTGGAGAAAGTTTATGCAGATACTTTCCATACAGAGGCATGCCTGGTACGTCCGCAGATCACATGCGGTACTCATGCACTGGCAATTGCATTGTTCGGTAATCTTCGTCCGGGAGATGAGCTTCTTGCACCGGCAGGAAAACCATATGATACACTGGAAGAAGTGATTGGTGTTCGTCCGTCTAAGGGTTCTCTTGCAGAATACGGTGTAAGCTATCGTCAGGTAGAACTTCTGGAAGATGGAACTTTTGATTATGACAGCATTCGCAAGGCAATCAATGAAAAAACCCGCCTTGTTGAGATTCAGCGTTCTAAGGGATATCAGACACGTCCGTCCTTCTCTGTAAAACAGATTGGAGAACTGATTGCTTTTGTTAAGAGCATCAAACCGGATGTTATCTGCATGGTAGACAACTGTTACGGTGAGTTCGTAGATACGATCGAACCAAGTGACGTAGGGGCAGATATGGTTGTTGGCTCTCTCATCAAAAATCCGGGCGGCGGACTTGCTCCAATCGGCGGATATATTGCAGGAACTAAAGAATGCGTGGAAAATGCGTCTTACAGAATGACTTGTCCGGGACTTGGAAGTGAAGTAGGTGCAACTCTTGGAGTGAACCGCTCATTTTTCCAGGGATTTTTCCTTGCACCAATGGTTACCAAGGGTGCATTAAAAGGCGCTGTTTTTGCAGCAAACATTTATGAAAGATTAGGATTCCCTGTAATTCCGAATTCTACAGAGGAACGTCAGGATATTATTCAGGCAGTGAGCCTTGGAACACCGGAAGGACTGATTGCTTTCTGTAAAGGTATTCAGGCGGCAGCGCCGGTTGACAGCTATGTAGATCCGGAACCGTGGGATATGCCGGGATATGATAGTCAGGTTATCATGGCAGCAGGAGCATTTGTCCAGGGATCTTCTATTGAACTTTCAGCAGATGGTCCAATGAAACCACCATATGCCGTATACTTCCAGGGTGGACTTACCTGGGAGCATGCAAAACTTGGTGTGTTGATGTCTCTGCAGAAAATGGTAGATAAAGGTCTTGTGACTTTAAAATAATAAATGGTTGAGGGTGGACTATGAAAAAGAGGCAGGTAGTAATCATAGGGGCTGGCGCTTCAGGACTGATGGCGGCGATTATGGCTGCCAGAAACGGGGCAGCGGTCACTGTTCTGGAACAAAATGAAAAGCCGGGAAAAAAAATCTGTGCGACAGGAAATGGTAAATGTAATTTTTCAAATCTTGTGATGCCGGATGATGCATACAGAGGGAAGCATCCTGAGTTTGTAGATAATGCGCTGGCACAGTTTTCTGTCAAAGATACGGTGGAATTTTTTAAAGAGCTGGGAATTTTCCCGTTGGATAAGAATGGATACCTGTATCCAAGAAGTAATCAGGCACAGAGCGTTGTGGATGTGTTATGCATGGAGGCATCCCATCTGGGTATAAAAATAAAGACAAACGAACAGGTTATTGCGATAGAGACAGAGAAGAACGGCAGAAACTTTCAGGTTCTGACAAAAGGATGGCACTATGAGGCGGATGCTCTTATACTTGCCAATGGTTCAAAGGCTTCCTCTATTTCTGGTTCCGATGGAAGCGGTTATGAACTTGCAAAGAGTTTAAAACACCATATTATTCCGGTCTATCCGGCTTTAACGGCATTAAAATGTAAAGGACCTGCCTTTAAAGTGTGGGCTGGCGTGCGTACGGAGGGAGAAGTTTCACTTCTTATAGATGGAAAATTTTACAAGTCTGAGAGAGGTGAACTTCAGCTTACGGAATACGGAATATCCGGAATCCCTGTATTTCAGATCAGCACTTATGCAATTCGTGCCGTCAGAGAAGACCATAAAGCAGAAATACGTATAAATTTCATGCCAGAGTTATCCGAAGAAGAATTAAATCAATTATTACATTCACGAAAAAAAGCGTGCCCATATAAAAATGAAAAAGAACTTTTAGTCGGTCTTTTTCCGGAAAAACTGATAAAGGTTCTTACTTCCCAGAAACATTTGATTTCCGCGATAAAAGAATTTCCGCTTGAGGTTCAGGATGGAATGTCATTTTCTCAGGCACAGGTTTGTTCCGGAGGTGTAGATACGATTCAGGTGAATGCTCATACTATGGAATCAAAACTTTGCAGAAATCTGTATTTCACGGGGGAACTTCTGGATATCGACGGTACATGCGGGGGATATAATCTACAATGGGCATGGAGCAGCGGAGCAGTTGCTGGTATTAATGCTGCAAAGGAGGATAAAAAATGATTCGAATTTCACAGCTTAAGCTTCCGATCACACATACACAGGCACAACTTGAAAAGAAAATTTTAAAGACACTAAAGAATCCGGGGAGTAGTTTCACTTATGAAATAAAGAAACAGTCGCTGGATTGCCGACATAAGAATGATAAGATTTTTGTATATACGATAGATGTAAAAATCAAAGATGAGCAGAAAATCGTCAAAAAAGTTAACAATAACAATATTACGTTAACCAAAGAAAAACCTTATCAGTTTCCAAAGCCAGGTGAAACACCACTAATGCATTCACCGGTAATCGTAGGAAGCGGTCCTGCCGGACTTTTCTGCGGATGGTATCTTGCAAAGGCAGGATATTGCCCTATCATTCTTG
>JBNMJI010000246.1:0-2949 GCA_050873725.1 Roseburia sp. | reverse complement strand
TGCGCATCCTCGCGGAGCGTTTTTTACTTTACAGGAAAACAATTTCCTGTAAAGTAAAAAAGTCGCAAGGATTTCTCCTCACGACTATATATATGACTTGTCTTATAAAATATGCTCTAAAATTTGTTTCTCACACAAGCTTGGCAATATAAAAAGTGAAAGCTGTCACAAATGTGACAGCTTTCTATCTTATTAGTTGTACTTACGTTTTCTTGCAGCTTCCGACTTCTTCTTTCTTCTGACCGAAGGTTTCTCATAATGCTCTCTTTTACGGATCTCCTGCTGGATACCAGCTTTCGCACAGTTTCTTTTGAATCTGCGTAAAGCGCTATCTAACGTCTCGTTTTCTTTTACGATTACATTTGACATTGTCTCACACCTAACCTCCCTCCAGTTGCGTATTGTGCATATTCAACTGTTTGGGTAATTTTATTGCACTACCAAAGATTATAGCATAATTTTCCCGTACGTCAACCGTTTTTTTGCTGTTTTTCCAATTTTCCGGAAAATATTTTTAATTCGGTATATTTTATGCTAACTGCTGTGCAAGAACAGTCTTTGCTTCTGCCAATGCATCTTTGATGCCAGCCGGATTCTTACCACCAGCCTGAGCCATATTCGGACGACCACCGCCGCCTCCGCCAACTTTAGCAGCAATTCCCTTGATGAGGTTACCGGCATGTGCTCCTTTGCCCATTGCCGCATCAGTTGCCATTGCAACAAGGTTTACTTTGCCATCACAATCAGAAGCTAATACGATAACACCTTCGCCAAGTTTCTCTTTCAGCTGGTCTCCTAAATCTCTTAAACCATTCATATCCACACCGGATACGCTGGTTGCTAAAAGTTTCACACCGGCTACTTCTTCTACCTGGTTCATAACATCGCCTAATGCATCCTTTGCAGCTTTGCTCTTTAAGGATTCATTTTCGGACTGTAATGCTTTTACTTCGCCTAATACGTGGTTCACACGCTCAACGAGATTTGCAGGTGTCGCTTTTAATAATTTTGCAGCCTCTTTTAAGGTTTCTTCTAACTGGTCATAGTATTCAAATACACCCTTGGATGTCAGTGCTTCAATTCTTCTGACACCAGCCTGAATACCAGCCTCGGAAATAATCTTAAATGCCTGAACTGCACTGGTGTTGCTTACATGGGTACCACCACAAAGCTCGGTAGAGAAATCACCCATTTTTACAACACGGACCGTATCGCCGTATTTCTCGCCAAATAATGCCATTGCACCGGTCTTCTTTGCATCCTCTAAGGACATTACTTCTGTTACAACAGGAAGTGCCTCTGCAATCTTCTGGTTTACGATATCTTCTACTTTTGCAATCTCTTCTTTGGTCATTGCTGAGAAATGTGTAAAGTCAAATCTTAATCTGTGCTCATCTACATAAGAACCGGACTGCTGTACATGGGTACCAAGTACTTCTCTTAATGCTTCCTGAAGAAGATGTGTTGCACTGTGGTTCTTTCCGATTGCAAGTCTTCTGTCTACATCAATGGAAAGTTCTACTTCATCACCAGTCTTAATCATTCCCTTGGTAACTTTACCGATATGTCCGACTTTGCCACCAAGCATCTTTACAGTGTCTTCTACTTCAAAGACAAAGCTTCCGTCCTTGCTGCTGATGACACCGGTATCTGCTACCTGTCCACCCATGGTTGCATAAAATGGAGTCTTCTCTACGAAAATAGTTCCAATCTCACCATCGGATAAAGCTTCTGTAATCTCAGTCTCGGTAGTCATTACTGTAATCTTTGAGGTATAAGTATTGTTCTCATATCCTACAAATTCAGTTGTAATACTTGGGTCGATGGATTCATATACGGTAACATCTGCACCCATGTAGTTGGTTACTTTTCTTGCTTTTCTAGCTTTCTCTCTCTGCTCTTCCATTGCAGCCTTAAATCCGGCTTCATCAATGGTAAATCCCTTTTCTTCTAAGATTTCCTGTGTCAGGTCAAGAGGGAATCCGTAAGTATCATAAAGCTTGAAAGCATCCTCTCCGGATAATTCTTTCTTTCCTTCTTTTTCCAGCTTGTCCTGCATCTCTGCTAAGATAGCAAGTCCCTGATCAATTGTTTTATTGAATTTTTCTTCTTCCTGAGATAATACCTTGAAGATGAAATCTTTCTTCTCTTCTAATTCCGGATAACCGTCTTTACTCTCATGAATAACAGTTTCACTGAGTTTTGCCAAGAACAGTCCGTCAATTCCAAGTAATCTTCCATGTCTTGCAGCACGACGAATCAGTCTTCTTAAAACGTAACCTCTTCCTTCGTTACTTGGCATAATTCCGTCGGATACCATAAAGGTTACGGAACGGATATGGTCTGTAATCAGACGGATAGAAACGTCATCTAATGCATCCTGTTGATAGGTCTTTCCTGATAATTCGCAGATCTTATCACGGATTGCTTTCATAGTATCAATATCAAATACGGAGTCTACATCCTGCATAACAACTGCCAGACGCTCTAATCCCATTCCGGTATCAATATTTTTCTGTGAAAGCTCGGTATAACCACCTTTGCCATCTCCCTCGAACTGTGTAAATACGTTGTTCCATACTTCCATGAAACGGTCGCACTCACATCCTACTTTACAGTCAGGACTTCCGCAGCCGTATTTTTCTCCACGGTCATAATAGATTTCAGAACATGGTCCGCAAGGTCCTGCACCATGCTCCCAGAAGTTATCGCATTCTCCGGTTTCCGGGTCACGATAGAATCTGGTAATCTTCTCTGCCGGAACACCAACTTCTTTGGTCCAGATTTCAAATGCTTCTTCGTCTTCTCCATAAATAGACGGATACAGACGCTCCGGGTCAAGCTCTAACACTTTGGTTAAGAATTCCCATGACCATGCAATTGCTTCATGTTTGAAATAATCACCAAAGGAGAAGTTTCCAAGCATCTCAAAGAAAGTAAGATGTCTTG
>JBNMJI010000245.1:0-2958 GCA_050873725.1 Roseburia sp. | reverse complement strand
GGGTTGTCCCCTTTGCGCTGATGTAATCTCCGTTTACTTCCAGTGTCAGTCCGTCATTTTCAAAATCAATGGTGCATCCCGGTTCTTTCTCGCACACCATGTCCATATGTCCCTGAATCATCAGCGGTGCCACATCTTCATAGCCCGGTGTTGCCTCTTTGATGATGATGACATTTTTTACTTCATCCTGATAATATTCCAAGTTACGCTCCTTGGCGAAATTTACCAGATAGTTGCTGATTTTTTCCTCTTTATAGGATGGACGGGGAATATTGCTGATTTCTTCAAAATAATGAAATACCTCTTTTGGTTCTAAGCCTGCTAATGCGCTCATTATGATTCCTTCTTTCTTAATTTATTCTCATATACGATAAAATGGTTGTTATGCAGAATCTTGATATACTGGGACAGTCTCTCGTAAAGAGGTTCTGCCTTGTCGCCGAATTTTTCTTTTACCAGTGCGCCGATTTCATAGATGGTTTTCTTTCCATCCATCTGTTCCCACACAAAGCTTCCGAATTCGTCCAGCTCGATATAACTGTATTTCGGTTTCTTAAATAACACCTGCGCGATTTTGTTAAATACGCCTTTGTTATGCATTTTTATTTCTATTTTGCCATCTTTGTTCTTATTACATTCAAATAATGTATTCGGACGTGGAATATAATCTAAATAATTGTCTTTTTTCTTTGCCATATTGCCTCCTGTTATCTTCGCTAGCAGTATAAAACATCTGCCGCCTTTTCGCAAGACGGCAGATGTAAGAACTACTTTATTCTGTTTTTAATTTTCTTTTTTCTTCTTTCCACGGATGAAAAGGATTAAAGTTACGGCAAGTAATGCAAAGAATACCAGTCCGCCGATGTTTCCTAAGCTGAAACCGAATTTTGCAGATAAGTTAAATGTATCTGCAAAGGTCTCGCCCTTAAATGGAATGACTGCACAGACTGCAAGAAGAATTCCTACCAGTCCCTCTCCGGCAATCAGACCGGATGAGTAAAGCACTCCGTTTTCCACTTTGCGTTTCTTCTCTTCTTCGGATTCACCCTTCTTCTTATCGAAGTATAAGCGGATTAATCCACCAACAATCATTGGTGTGCTTAAGTAAATCGGAAGATAAAGACCTACTGCAAATGGCAATACCGGGATTCCAAGGATTTCTACTACTACTGCAATACCAACGCCTGCAAATACCAGTACCCAAGGAAGGTTTCCACCCATAACTCCTTCTACTACCATCTTCATCAAGGTTGCCTGTGGTGCAGGGATTGCTGAGGAACCATAGCTCCATGCTGCATTTAACAGATATAATACTCCACCGATTGCAATAGCAGATGCTGCTACACCGATGATTTCACCAACCTGCTGTTTCCAAGGTGTTGCTCCTACCAGATAACCGGTCTTTAAATCCTGTGATGTATCTCCGGCGATTGCTGCGATGATACAGATAACAGAACCGATTGCAATAGAAGCTACCATTCCAGGCATTCCGATGGTTCCGGTTGCTTTTAAAATCATAGTTGTAATAAGCAGTGTTGCGATTGCCATTCCGGATACCGGGTTATTGGAACTTCCCACAATACCAACCATTCTGGATGATACGGTTGCAAAGAAGAATCCAAAGATTACGATAATGATTGCTCCAAGAAGACTTACCGGAACTGCAGGAACTAACCACATGATAACTGCCATGATTCCGATGACAAGGATTACGATGTTCATTGGAATGTCTTTATTGAGACGGCTGTTGTCACCATTTCCTTTGCTTCCGTAGCTCTTTAATGCCTGACGGAAGGTCTTTACGATAAGTGGCAGATTCTTTATCAGGCTGATGATTCCACCTGCTGCAACTGCTCCTGCTCCAATGTAACGGATATAGTTTGACCAGATTCCTGCTGCGCCAAGTTCAGATACCGGAACGCTTGCCGGGAAAATGGTAAGGTCTGCACCAAAGAGTGCAATTAATGGCATCAGTACGAACCAGCCGATTACTCCACCTGCAAAAATGTAGGAAGATACTCTGGCTCCACAGATATAGCCAACTCCAAGAAGTGCCGGAAGTACATCCATTCCGATTCCGGAACCCTTGTAAGATTTGATTTCATAAGTTACTTCACTTGGGAATACTTTCAAACCATCTGTGATGAATTTGTATGCTGCTGCAATTCCCAGGCCTGCAAATACGGTACTTGCCTTTGCTCCGCCTTCTTCTCCGGCTACCAGTACTTCTGCACAGGCTTTTCCTTCCGGATAAGGAAGCTTTCCATGCTCCTGTACGATTAACGCACTACGAAGCGGAATCATGAACATAACTCCGATTACACCACCGATTAATGCAATCAATGCGATTTCTACTAAAGATGGCATGCTTGTACCACCTTCCTCTGCCCACATGAACAGAGCCGGGAGTGTAAAGATTGCTCCTGCTGCAAGAGACTCTCCGGCAGAACCGATGGTCTGTACCATGTTATTCTCCAGAATGGAATCTCTTCTTAAAATTACACGGATAATTCCCATGGAAATTACCGCTGCCGGTATGGATGCCGACACTGTCATTCCTACTCTAAGTCCTAAGTATGCATTTGCCCCACCGAAAATTACGGCAAGCAGAATACCCAGAATGATAGAGACTGGCGTAAGTTCCGGTAAGACTTTGTCTGCCGGAATATACGGCTTGAACTCTTTTTCATTATTCATTTGTCTAATCCTCCTAGTTATGGTCACTATAACCAATATGCATACCACATTATACGGACAATTTCCGGCTCTGTCAATGAAATCCGCTTGCATCCGACAGGAAAATATTGTATGATATATGTGTTATTGTGCAAAACACTTTATCGCGCGAATGTAACAAAGTGTATGCACTCTTTTTTATCTGGAGATGTATCGAAGTGGTCATAACGGGGCGCACTCGAAATGCGTTAGCCCTCCGGGGCACGCGGGTTCGAATCCCGC
>JBNMJI010000244.1:0-3003 GCA_050873725.1 Roseburia sp. | reverse complement strand
AGGGCGTTCTGTATACACCATCAGGAAGACCGTTTGCAGGAAGGGAAGCAGAAAAGATTACTTCGGATATTATCTGGAAACAGTTAGATATTATAGAAGATAAATGTCGTAAAGTAAAAGAATTCGGATTTGATTCCCTGATTGCAGACCTTTCCTGCGATACGATGATTACCCAGTTCTTGGCACCCGGATTTAATGACAGAGATGATGAATGGGGCGGAAGTTTTGAAAACAGGGCAAGAGCAGGAGTAGAATTTATCCGTAGAGCAAGAAAAGCAGTCGGACCTGATTTTGTGATAGAACTTCGTATGAGTGCAGAATTATTTATGCCAGGCTCTTATACATTTGAAGAACTCTGCAAATTTGTAGGAATGGTAAAAGACGAAATCGACATAATGAATATCATGGTAGGAATGGATGAATACCATGAAGCAAGTGTGAAAATGTGCCCAATGATATTTGAACCACATATGGGAAATATTAAATATGCAAAAAAAATAAGGGAATTGTATCCAGATTTACTGATTAATTTGTGTACAGGAATTATGACTCCGGAGGAAGGAGAATATATTATTGCAAATAATATTGCAGATTTAGTAACCTATGGACGAAGTCTGAATGCAGATCCATACTGGCCGATCAAAGCACAGACCGGCCATGCAGATGATATTGTGCCATGTATCCGTTGTAATCAATGTTACAATGCAGCAACCAGACATTTTAATACAGCATGTTCAGTCAATCCACGTTATCGCAGGGAAAACAGAGTGCCACTTATACTTCCTAAAACAGAGTGTCCGAAACAGGTGGTTATCATTGGCGGCGGTCCGGCTGGAATGAAAGCAGCATTGACTGCAGCAGAAAAGGGACATCATGTAATGATCCTGGAAGCTGCAGATAAGCTGGGCGGACAGCTTAATGTTGCAGATAAGGGAAAATATAAAGGAGATTTGCGGAGGTATCATAATTACATAGAACATCAGATTGAAAAAAGTCAGGTTGAAGTTCGGTTAAATGTCCGGGCAACCCGCGAATATTTAAAGAACCTGGAGCCGGATGTTATTATCATTGCAATTGGTGCGGAACCTAAGACACTAAAGTATGAAACAGATAATAGTATTAAAGTATATCAGGTGACAGACTGGTTAAAGGAAAATTATGAATTAGGAGAACATATTGTTGTAATTGGCGGTGGTTCGGTTGGATGTGAAGAAGCATTGACAATTGCAGATGATGTAGGAAAGAAAGTTACAATTGTAGAATATGGAGATATTCTTGCACCAAATGGAAATGATTTATATAAGGCAGGATTGTATCAGCATCTTGATGCACAGGAAAACCTGACACAGCTGACAAACAGCCGTTTTATCGGAGTGAAGGATGGCTGTGTAGAAATAGAAAGAAAGGGTGAAAAACAAAAGATTCCGGCAGATACGGTATTATTATCCGTTGGCTTCCAGACAGATACAGATGCTGTGGCAGAGTTCTTTGGCATAGTACCGGCAACGTATTATGTAGGAGATTGTAAGAATGTAGCAACAATTATGGAAGCAAATAATGAAGCATATTTTATAGCGTCAAGTATTGGATAAGAGGAAAGAACTTAATCAGCACCACCCGGAAAACGGGGGTGCTGATTTTGCGTACATTTTTTGCATATTTCCCGGAAAATCTGACAGACTATACTTATCATACTACCTGACGGCATCCGATTATCTGATAAAGAATTCTCACCAGCCATATTTGGTGTTGACAACAGAAAAACAATTAGTTATGATAAACACAAGTTAGAAATAACTAACTAGAACGAAAGGAAAAGAAGCTATGAGTACAGAGATTCTGGAAATTGTACAACAGATGGATTTACACAATGCAGAGACGCAGCTGGCGTTACAATGTGCCCCATTGATCGCAGGAGTAAAGATATCCAATCTCTTAGTCGTTTCAACAGGCATGGAAGATGCGGTAAAACAGTGCCTGAGAAAATCCGGAATTTCATTCCTACTACTGCTCAGGACCAGGGAAAAAGCTCGTTACCTTCTTTTTCGGAAGAAACCGTTGGAGGCGTATCTGATGCGTAAGGAGATACGAGAGCTGCTGCAGGAGTCCGGTTATCAGGACTTTACGCTCGGAAATATTCTCAGTACGTTTCAGAAACGTTACCAGGGTTATATGTGTGGAGAACCGGGCTTCCCTCATGAAATGGGAGTGCTGCTTGGCTATCCGGTAGAAGACGTAAGAGGATTTATGGAACAGAACAGAATGGACAGAATGCACTCTATCAGGGTTACTGGAAAGTGTATGCACATGTTCCGGAAAAGAAACGTCTTTTCGCACGCTATGATATGGAAAAAGAGACCATCATCCAGCTTCTCTCCAATGGAGTGGGAATGCGGGACATCATTGGTATTTATAATGACAGCATGCCGCAGAAAGCGGCTGTTTAGGAGGTAGAAAAATGAGTAAGATTCAGGTAGTTTATTGGACACAGTCAGGAAACACACAGGCAATGGCTGAGGCTGTTGGAAGAGGAATTGAAGCTGCTGGCAAAGAAGCAGAGGTTGTTGATGTAAGCGCAGCTGATGTGGATGCATTAAAAGCTTCTTCCGTATTTGCAATGGGATGTCCTGCAATGGGCGCAGAAGTCTTGGAAGAAGGCGAGATGGAGCCATTCGTTGAAGAAGTAGAAGGCTTTGCAGCAGGAAAGAAAATTGCATTATTCGGTTCTTACGGATGGGGCGATGGACAGTGGATGCGTGACTGGGTAGACCGTATGACAAGCGCAGGAGCAACTGTTGTAAATGGCGAAGGCGTGATTTGCCAGGAAGCACCGGATGACGATGCAATCGCTGAATGCGAAAGCTTAGGCAAACAGTTAGCAGGAATGTAAATTCCAAAAACAAAATCATTTCCGTAGGGTACAAACAAATTGTATTATATATCATAACCAGAAGAAGTCTTGCAGAAAACTGCAAGGCTTTTTCACTTTACAGGAAATTGCTT
>JBNMJI010000243.1:0-3020 GCA_050873725.1 Roseburia sp. | reverse complement strand
TGTAAAATCCTTAAATTTAAAAGAATTAGAAGAATTTCTTTTATCTCTTGGAGAGAAGAAATTCCGGGCAAAGCAGATATATGAATGGATGCATATCCATCATGTTACCTCCTTTGATGAGATGACAAATCTTTCGAAAAATTTAAGGGAGACATTAAAAGAAAAAGCAGACCTTGTAGTATTAGAAGAAGAGCTGGTGCAGATTTCGAAGATTGACGGAACGAGAAAGTACTTATTTGCATTGGCAGATGGGAATATGATAGAAAGTGTGCTGATGAAATATAAGCATGGCAATTCCGTGTGTGTTTCCTCTCAGGTAGGCTGCCGTATGGGCTGCCGGTTCTGCGCATCGACACTGGACGGACTGGTGCGGAATCTGACACCGTCGGAAATCTTAGAGCAGATATACCGGATTCAGGAGAGCATCGGAGAACGCATTTCCAATGTTGTAGTCATGGGAAGTGGGGAGCCAATGGATAATTATGATAATATCGTAAAATTCATTGAGCTTCTGACGGATGAACACGGACTTCATATCAGCCAGAGAAATCTTACGGTATCAACCTGTGGACTGGTGCCGCGGATGAAGCAGCTTGCCGATTTGAAACTTCAGATTACACTGGCACTTTCCCTGCATGCATCTTCCCAGGAAAAGCGGAAAGAGCTGATGCCGGTTGCCAATAGTTATGAGCTTTCCGAGGTCTTGGATGCCTGCAGATATTATTTTCATAAAACCGGACGAAGAATCACTTTTGAGTACAGTCTGGTGGGTGGTGTCAATGATACGGATGAGGATGCAGAGCGGCTGGTTAAGCTGGTTTCCGGTATGAACTGCCACATTAATCTGATTCCGGTAAATCCTATTAAAGAGCGGGATTATGTGCAGTCAAATCATGAGGAAATCCTCAAATTTAAAAATAAACTTGAAAAAAACGGAATTAATGTTACTATTAGAAGGGAAATGGGCAGAGATATAGATGGTGCCTGTGGACAGTTAAGAAAGAAATTTTTAGAAAGGTAGGTGGACTATCATGAAGACTTTTTCAATTACAGATATCGGACAAAAGCGCAGTTCTAATCAGGACTATGTCTTTTCATCTGAGCAGCCGATTGGTAATCTGCCGAATCTTTTTATTGTTGCAGATGGAATGGGAGGGCATAAAGCGGGAGATTATGCTTCCAGGTATACGGTAGAGACATTGGAGAAGCTGATTCGGGAGTCGACATTGTCAGAGCCGGCTGCAATTATTGAGTCTGCAGTAAAGCAGGCAAATACCATGCTGTTAGAAGAAGCAAATGACCATGAGGAAATGAAAGGAATGGGAACCACTCTGGTGATTTGTACCATTCATGATAACGTACTTACGGTTGCCAATGTGGGAGACAGCAGATTATATGTAGTAAATCAGGAAATCAGACAGATTACGAAAGACCATTCGCTGGTAGAAGAAATGGTGCGGATGGGTGAGATGGACAAAGAAACAGCCCGGAATCACCGTGATAAAAACATTATTACAAGGGCAATCGGAGCAGTCCCGGAAGTGGATGTGGATTTCTTTGAGATTAATCTGGATCCGGAAGATGAGATTCTTATGTGTACCGATGGATTAACCAACATGGTAGAGGATGCAGATATCAGAAATATCATGCTCAGTCAGCGTGATATTGCAGAACAAGCAGAAAGACTGGTAAAGACTGCCAATGAAAATGGCGGTAAAGACAACATTACAGTAATTGTAATAAAACCATTTTCGGACGAGGTGAAGATATGTTAACAGAGGGAATGTTTATCGCAGAACGTTATGAAATTATTGGGAAAATAGGCGCAGGCGGAATGTCTGATGTTTATAAGGCAAAGGATCATGTCTTAGGACGTTTTGTAGCAATTAAGGTTTTAAAGCAGGAATTCAGTGAAGATGTAAATTTTGTGACAAAGTTCCGTACAGAGGCACAGTCGGCAGCAGGCTTAGAGCATCCAAACATTGTAAATATTTATGATGTCGGAAGTGAAAACGGCATGCATTATATTGTCATGGAGTATGTGGATGGAATCACATTAAAGACATATATTGAGAAAAAAGGCAAACTGACTTACAAAGAGGCAGTCAGCATTGCTATTCAGGTAGGCAGAGGTATTGAAGCTGCACATAATAAGAACATTGTGCACCGTGATATCAAACCACAGAATATTATTATTTCCACAGAAGGAAAAGTAAAGGTAACTGATTTTGGAATTGCCCGTGCAGCAACTTCTAATACCATCAATTCTGATGTTATGGGTTCCGTACATTATTCTTCTCCGGAGCAGGCAAGAAACGGTTTCGTAGATGGCAAGAGTGATATCTATTCCCTTGGAATTGTCATGTATGAAATGGTAACCGGAAGAGTTCCTTTTGATGGGGATACTACAGTTGCAGTAGCAATCCAGCATTTACAGGAAGAAATGGTTCCGCCAACAGCGTATACACCGGACCTTCCAATCAGCTTGGAGAAAATTATTTTAAAATGTACCCAGAAGAATCCGGACCGCCGTTATGAGAATATGGGCGAGCTGTTGATTGATTTAAAGAAATGTCTGATTAGTCCGAATGAAGATTTTGTTACCATGGTTCCGCTTGGCAGCAATGATAAGACCAGAGTAATCGGTCAGGATGAGTTAGAGCAGATCCGGGAAGGTTCTGGAAAAGTTTCCTATGATGAGGAAGAGGAAGAAGAGGGAGACGAAGAAGAGCCGGATGAGGATGAATTAACAGAGGATGATGAGAAGGAGAACGGAATTCTCAATCCGAAGATGGAGAAAGCAGTTACCATTATGGGAATCGTTGCTGCAGTTATCATCGTAGGAATCGTCGTTTGTCTGGTTGGTAATATTCTTGGAATTTTCCGTTTTGGCGGCAGCAAGAAAAATGATACCGAGACAGAGATTACAACAGAAACCGAAACAGACACCGAAGATAAAATCGAAATGATTGACTTACGTGGTCTTACTTTTGAAGAAGCACAGAAAGAAATCAAAGATA
>JBNMJI010000242.1:0-3046 GCA_050873725.1 Roseburia sp. | reverse complement strand
TTGTTCAGATTTACCACAGCCATTGGTTCAATGAAAAGGGTAGAACCACTGGAGGACTGGTCATGCACCATACCGGTATCTGGGATTTCGCTTCGGCTTTTACCGGAAGGCAGTAACGGCCATTACGCATGGTAATAACAAAATCCTGCAGACAGTTTCTGACATTCTGGTTATTTAACATCTGGTTCAACTGCGCATGGATGCGGTCACCGGTTGCCCGAATGGAGCGGCGGATAGATTTTAAATTGCTGCTGGCATCATCACTGATTTCATCCACAGAAATGATGCAGCGGCGGATCTCATCACAAAGAGGACTAAGAGGCTCTAAACCATCAAAAAGTTCGCTCAGGGAATCAGATGGAATATCTTCCCGTTCCTTTCTGCCGTAGGCTTTGACCCGGCGGGCAGTCTCTAATAATTTACAGAGACCAAGAAGTTCTTCGATGTTCATGGTTCCACCGATTTCCACACGCCGGATGGCGGAAGAAAGCGGTTTGATACCGGAGCAGTCAAGCCGTCCTTTTTTCAGGCTGCGGTTCATGGCATCCTTAGTCTGCAGCTGTGCATTGGTAATCTCGGAGAGGCTGGTGGAAGGAAGCAGGGAAAGACAGCGTTCCTTGGTATCTGCACCGAAAGCATACTCCGCGAGCCGCTCTACAATTTTATTATATTCTAATGTTCTTAAAACCTTTTGATTCATAAATATTCTCCATAAAATGTACTAAAAATCACTGCTTCTATTATACCCCAAACCGATTGTGGTGAAAAGGGCGGTTGAAAATAAGTTTCCGGATAAATGTAAGGATAAATATTTCTGCGCCGCAGGCTTATAATAGCTCGGACAACGCTTTTGCCAGTGCTTCACAGGCATCGGGAATTTCTGATTCTTCTAAAGAAATAAAGCCTAGTAGAAAGATATCCTCGGAAGCTGTTCCGGTATGTAAATACTGCTGCACACCATAAATGGAAATGGACTTTTCCCTCAGGGCATCGATAAGCTTCTGCTGGTCGGTGCAGTTGCGGATCCGGACAATGATGTGGGAACCGGCAGGCGTATCCACTATATCCATATAGGAAGAAAGAAATGTGTGGATGGATTTCAGCAGAAGATTGTATTTATGTTCGTTTATCTTTACCAGCTTCCGCAGGTGCCGCTCAAAGTCACCAGATGCAATAAAATTGGATAAGGCAATCTGGTTAAAGGAAGGCAGTGCCGCATTAAAATAGCGGTACATCTGCTCATACTTATCCAAAAGAGAGTATGGTAGAACAAAAAATGCCGTCCGCATGGATGGAGTCAGTATCTTGGCAAAGGTATTAAAATAAATGACATGGTCATAGTGGTCAAGAGACTGCAAGGATGGAATCGGTCTGGTCTGATGCGGGAATTCACTGTCGTAGTCATTTTCTATGATGTAGGCATCATTTCTAATTGCCCACTCCAAAAGCCGCAGCCGGTTGCTGACCGGAATGGTGCGGCCGGTAGGAAACTGATGGGATGGCATGACATAAAGAAGGTTACAACAGGAATCAAAAAGTTTGTCAATATCAATGCCATTTTCTACAACCGGAATCGGAAAAAGTTCATATCCGTTCTGGAGAAAAATATTTCGGATACCGTTGTGGGATGGTTCTTCATAGGCAATGCGGTGTTTCTCTGCCGGGAGCAGCCGGCTGATGATTTCAATGCCGTACTGGGTGCCGGGCACAAGGATTACCTGTTCCGGGTCGCAGTGAACGCCACGGTTCCGGTTCAGATAATGACAGATATTGGAACGGAGTTCATAGTTTCCTTTATTGGATTCGTACTGGATTTTTTCCTGATTTTCTTCCTGAAGCAGTGCATTGTTGACATACTGCCGCCACAGTTTCCAGGGAAAGAGGTGGGAATATACGACATCGTGTTTGAAATCATAACGGACAGGTGTTGCTTTTGGTGCGGGATTTTGCCCGGAAACAGAAGCAGCCTTCTTCTTGGAAACCGGAGTAACGGGAAGCGTATCTAAGAAGGTATTGGAAATATCCTCCACATAATAACCGGAGCCCGGAACAGAGCGGACATAGCCCTCTGCCGCTAATTGCAGATAGGCTTTGGATACGGTATTTAAACTGATATTAAGCTTCTCGGAAAGCGTCCGGATTGGCGGAAGAGCCGAGTTCTTCGGCAGGGAGCCGTTGGTGATTTCTTCAATAATGGAAGTATATAACTGCTGATAGAGCGGAGTCGAATCCGCTTTGTTGACATAAATCATAAAATCCTCTCCTTTGCATCAGATGATACAGTTAATTTATTATATAGTCGCATAAAATCCTTTTCAATAGAAAAAACAAAATTGTAACCATGAAAAAAGTGAAAATTGTCACTTTTCGAATAACAAAATTAGTGATATGCTCAGTACAACAAAAAAATAAAGAGAACAAATCAACGATGGAGTTGACCAGGGAAACCTGTGTCAACTCTATTTTTTTACGCGAGTAGCGAGGAAAAATCTGAGTAGAAAAAAAGGAGCCAAGCTTGCTTGAGCGAACTTCTTTTCTACTCAGATTTGGACGAGCACCGCGATAACCCGAGAAATTTGCAAAGCATATTTCTCGGGTGACGCGGGTAGCGAGAGACTGCAAAGCATATTTCTCGGATGATGCAAATATCAAGAAAGGAGTGAATCCAATGGCTGAAAGCAGAAAACGTCAGACATCCGTATTTATATTATTAATATTAGCCGCAGGAACCGTTTATAAAGTTCCATATCTAAAGGCTGTTTTCTATGACCAGCTGGTAGCAAGCCTTGACATTACCAACACACAGCTTGGAATTCTTTCCTCCTTTTATGCAGGCGTAAAGATGTTAATTTATATTCCATGCGGAATCATAGCAGACCGGCTGGATACCAAGAAATGCCTTGTCTTTTCCTTATTGGGAGAGGAAATTTTAACCGGTGTCTATGCACTGCTTCCTTCCTTTGGAATTTTGGAACTGATACAGGCATTGTTAGCACTGGTAAATGTATTTTTCTGGACTTCGTTTATCAAGAGTATCCGAATCTTA
>JBNMJI010000241.1:0-3051 GCA_050873725.1 Roseburia sp. | reverse complement strand
CCGCAATATGGATAAGTTATCTGACGCTGCAAGATTCGTTGGTGCTGTTAATACTATTGTTAATGATAATGGAGTTTTAACCGGTCATATCACAGATGGTATGGGTGTTGTTTTAGATTTAAAAGATCATAATGTATCAATCGTAGATAAAGATATCGTTTTATTTGGTGCAGGTGGAGCTGCAACTGCTATTATGGTACAGTGTGCTTTAGATGGAGCTAAGTCCATCACAGTATTTAACAGAAGTAAAGAGGGTCTTGATCATGTTGCCGGTATCGGTCAGAAGATGATGGAAGATGGAGTAAAATGTAAGTTAGAGTTCCATCCATTAAGTGATACAGACCTTATGCATGATAAAGTTCGCCACTGCGATATTCTCATTAACGGAACCTGCGTTGGAATGGCTCCTGCTCTTGACGGACAGTCTCTTGTTACTGACATGAGTGTATTCCACGAAGATATGGTTGTATATGATGTTATTTACCATCCATTAGTAACAAAGCTTATGGCTGATGCCGTAGCAAACGGCTGTAAAGAAGAGAATGTTATCGGTGGAAAAGGAATGCTTTTATGGCAGGGAGCCGGTGCATTCAAACTGTACACAGGTCTTGATATGCCAGCACAGGAATTAAAAGCTTTCCTTGCAAAGAGAGAGGAAGAAGGCTTCGAACCACCTGTTGATGTTGCAGAGAATGTTCCTTACTAATTCATTCTAAACAAGGATACCGTACATAAAACGGAAGTTTCAAACCATTTATTTCTGAGGGTGTTTTGATACACTGTATACAGGCTAAACACGCTCCAGATAAATAATCGAAGAGACCAAAGATATAAATCTGCACTGTTTGAAAATGCAGAGAGATTCTTATCTTTGGTCTCTTTATTTTTCTATAATCTGAATCTAAACAATAAAAAACAACTCTTTAGAACCCATGTGTCCATATATTCTTAGGGGTGTAAGCTTCCAGTCTCTGATTGAAACCACGAAGTAGTACCAACGTGTTTCTCCCTACCCCAATGCTACATCCAAAACCATCATAATACTGAATCCTACAGCAAAAAAGATAGTTCCAATATTGGAATGCTGCCCCTGCGACATTTCCGGTATCATTTCTTCTACTACTACATAGAGCATTGCTCCTGCTGCAAAGCTAAGCAGATAAGGAAGTGCCGGAATAATAAAGTGTGCAGCAAGCAATGTCAGTACTGCTCCAATCGGCTCTACGATACCAGAAAGGACTCCTCCAAGAAATGCTTTGCTCCTCTTTTCTCCTTCTGCTCTCAGTGGCATGGATATAATCGCACCTTCCGGAAAGTTCTGAATTGCAATACCAAGCGAGAGGGCAAATGCACTTGCTGCCGTAATCTGTGTATTTCCTGCTAAAAAGCCAGCGTATATTACACCAACTGCCATTCCTTCCGGAATGTTATGCAGCGTTACTGCCAACACCATCATGGTTGTGCGGTTTAGATGGCTTTTCGGTCCCTCTGCCTGCTCACTTTTTGCATGAAGATGTGGAATGAGGTGGTCTAATATCAGTAAAAAGAGAATTCCAATCCAAAAACCAATAAATGCCGGAAGGAATGAGAGCTTTCCCATATTTTGCGATTGTTCGATTGCTGGAGTCAGAAGACTCCATACTGATGCGGCAACCATCACTCCTGCAGCAAACCCGGTCAGTGCTCTCTGTACTAAATCACTGAGTGTATTTTTCATAAAGAACACGCATGCCGCTCCAAGCGATGTTCCAAGAAAGGGAATTAAAATCCCCCAGAATATCTCCATTTTCATCTCCTTTCTGACAATTTTCTCCGTATTACCAGGAATCTATTGCATATTATCTGAAATCCATTGCATATTACCTGAAATCCATTGCAATGAATTATTATTGAAATCAACTTTATCATGAATCCATTATAATAAATTTATCATTAACATTAGCTTTAACTTTATAATCATTTATTAAGGAGTTCTTCCATCGTATGCCACCCAAGCACCGCACATTTTACTCTCGCTGGCATTTTAGAAATATCTGCAAGAGACATAGCTTCTTCGAGTGGTTCTAATTCTTCTCCTGCCGCCTCTCCTTTAATCATCCGGTTAAAGAGATCTGAAAGCTTAATCGCTTCTTCTTTAGTTTTTCCGATAATCAGTTCCAGCATCATGTCTACGGAAGCCTGAGAGATGGCACAACCACTGCCAACAAATGCCCCGTCTGTGATAATTCCATTTTCTTCTTTTAGTTCCAGGATAATATCATCCCCACAGCTTGGGTTAACACCTTCCAGGACCAGATTGGCATCCTCCAGCTTCTTTTTGTGTGCCGGGTGTAAATTGTGATCGGTAAGTATTTCATTATAAAAAGTATTATTCATCATAGCCCATCAGCCTCCTGACTTTTTTCAACTGTTCTGTCAGACGCAGCACATCCTCTCTGGTATTATAAAAAGAGAGACTGGCTCTCGTTGTAACCAGCACACCCAAATGCTTAAGAAGTGGCTGGGCACAGTGATGTCCAGACCGTACAGCTACCTGTGCACCATCCAGAATAGATGCAATATCATGTGGATGCGCACCATCAATCGTGAAATTTAAAATTCCGTTATGTTCTTCTGGTTTCTCACTTCCAATGATATAAAGATGTGGAATCTTTTTCATTTCTTCCATCGCAAGTGCTGTCAGTGCATTTTCCCTTTCTTCTATAGCATCAAAACCAACAGAGTGTATGTAATCAATGGCAGCCTTTAATCCCCAGGCTCCTCCGCCATTCACGGTTCCCGCCTCAAATTTATGGGGAAGCTGTGCAAACACGGCACCTTCGCGGGTTACACTGTCAATCATTTCCCCTCCGGTAAGAAACGGATGCATGGAATCGAGCAATTCTTCTTTTCCATAGAGGACGCCAATCCCCATCGGTGCCATCAGTTTATGTCCGGAAAAAGCAAGGAAATCCGCATCCATCGCCTGCACATCTATCGGAATATGCGGTGCACTCTGTGCCGCATCGACAAGGACAACTCCACCGGTCTCATGTACTTTCTCAATAATAT
>JBNMJI010000240.1:0-3071 GCA_050873725.1 Roseburia sp. | reverse complement strand
TGTTACAGAAAGTAACGGTAGAAGACGTAAAGAAATTTGGAATGATACCGGAGTTTATCGGAAGACTTCCGATTCTCTTTACCTTGGAATCACTTACTGTTGATATGCTGGTTCGTATTTTAAAGGAGCCGAAGAATGCCATTATTAAGCAGTATCAGAAGCTTTTAGCATTAGATGAAGTCAATCTGGTATTTGAAGAGGATGCACTGCGGGCAATTGCAGAGAAAGCAAAAGAGAAGAAAGTCGGAGCCAGAGCACTTCGTTCCATCATCGAAGAATTTATGTTAGATATCATGTATGAGATTCCAAAGGATGAAAACATCGGACAGGTAACGATTACAAGAGATTATATTGAGAAAAAAGGCGGTCCGCTCATTACCATGCGTGGAGTGGCAGCATTACCGGTAAACGAATAAAATAAAAGAAAATATGTGTCGGAGTTTTTATGGCGGATTGCAAAGATGCACCATATTCGGAAGATTATTATGACCTTCTGGTTTCCTATCTGAGCCTTGAAAATGAATATCTTCCGGAGGGCTGTATACAGAATATTGATAAGGATTTTAACGTACTCTATTTACAGAGTGCAGGTCTGCCGAAGCTGGATATTGACCAGTATACCTATTCGGCAATTCCAAAATGTTTTACTACATTAGATGAAGAGGCATTGCAGGCAAGCGGAATCATAAGAGTACAGAGCCAGCCGAACCTTGCCTTAAAAGGACAGGGGGTTCTGATTGGGCTTGTGGATACCGGAATTGATTATCAGAATAAAGTATTTCGCAATTCCGATGGCAGCAGCCGGATATTAAGAATCTGGGATCAGAGCATTCGAAGTGATGATACGCCGGAGGGATTCCTCTATGGAACGGAATATACGAAAGAACAGCTTGATATGGCATTGTCAACGGATGCCCCTCTTCGGGTAGTGCCTCACCGGGATGAAGAAGGACATGGTACATTTATGGCAGGACTGGCGGCAGGAAGTGAAGAACTTTCAGAAAAATTCGCCGGAGTTGCTCCTTATGCACAGATTGCCATGGTAAAGCTGAAACCGGCAAAGGAATATTTAAGGCGTTTTTATTATATCCCGGAAAATGCAAAGGCTTATCAGGAAAATGATATTATGGCAGGGGTGGCATATCTGACCAGACTGGCAGAACGATATCGCCGCCCCCTGGTGATTTATCTTGGTCTTGGAAGCAATTCCGGAGACCATAGTGGAAACAGCGTGATTTCCAATTATCTGAATTATGTTTCTTTAAAAAGGAATACGGCAGTGGTGGCAGCGGCAGGAAATGAGGCTACCGCCAGACATCATTATTACGGAGAAGTTGCATTTGGACAGCAGAGCGATGTAGTGGAAGTAAATGTGGAAGATGCGGTGTCAGGTTTTCATATTGAAATGTGGGCAAAGGCACCGGAACTTTACTCTGTGCGGATTATATCACCGACGGGAGAGCGGACGGCGGGAGTCCGGGTGCAGCAGGATGGCAGAGAAGTTTATCGTTTTGTATTTGAAAATACGCAGGTTACCATTGACTATCGCATTGTTGGAACTGCTACCGGCGACCAGCTCATTTATATCCGGTTTGACCGGCCTACCAGAGGTATCTGGACGATTGAAGTGACCGGGGACTATAGTATAGAAGGAAGGTATCATATGTGGCTTCCGATTACCGGACTGATTGCCGGGGATATTTCGTTTATCCGTTCCAATCCGGATACCACGATTACCATGCCGGGAAATGCAGCTTCCCCGATGACAACAGGGGGATACAATGCGGGAAATGGCAGTATTTATCTTAATTCCAGCAGAGGATATACGGCATCGGGACAGGTGAAGCCGGATTTTGCAGCACCGGCTGTCAATGTAATTGGACCGGCACCGGGCAACCGCTTTGAGGCAAGAAGCGGCAGCAGTATTGCGGCGGCAATTACGGCAGGAGCTGCGGCATTGTATCTGGAATGGGCGGTAGAGCGTGGTTATAATACCGATATTACAAATGCAGAAATTAAAAATGATTTTATCCGTGGTGCGGTGCGGTTAGAAAGCAGAGTCTATCCGAACCGGGAATGGGGATTTGGCACCTTAAATCTCTATCAGACTTTTGAACAGCTGCGCCGGACATAAGAGGTTCTTGTTTGCATAGAATAACTGCTTCTGTGGGATTCTATATAGAAAACACGAAGCAGGAGGACAAAGATGAAACAGGAACATGCAATTGATTTACGAAAGGCAGCTATTATCGGATGCGGATTTGTCGGCTCTGCTACTGCGTTTACACTGATGCAGAGCAAGCTCTTTTCCGAGCTGGTCTTAATCGATGTGGATAAAGCGAGAGCAGAAGGAGAGGCAATGGATATCAGCCACGGAATGCCATTTGCCGCACCCATGAAAATATATGCCGGAAGCTATGATGACATTGTGGATGCAGATATTATTATCATTACCGCAGGAGCCAACCAGAAGCCGGGAGAAACAAGGCTTGAGCTGGTAAAGAAAAATGTAGCTATTTATAAAAATATCATCCCGGAAATTGCCAACAGAAGGTGTCGGGGCATTTTACTCATCGTATCGAATCCGGTGGATATACTGACGCTGGTAGCACTGAAATTATCCGGTTTCCCGGAAAGCAGGGTAATCGGTTCCGGAACAGTATTAGATACAGCCCGGTTAAAAAATATGCTGGGAAAGCAGCTTGGAATTGATAACCGTGGTGTCCATGCATTTATTGTAGGAGAACACGGAGACAGTGAAGTGGCAGTATTCAGTTCTGCCAACGTATCCGGCATTCCGTTGGAACAGATTTATAAATTGCGTGGCTATGAGGAATATGAAAGTCATACGAAGCGTATATATGAAGAGGTAAAGAACAGTGCTTATGAAATCATAGAGCGTAAGCAGGCAACCTATTATGGAATTGCAATGGCAATTAAGCGAATCTGTGAATGCATTGTCCGGGATGAACATTCGGTGCTTCCGGTGTCCAGCCTTTTGCATGGACAATATGGCATTTCCGATATCGTACTAAGCATGCCGGCAGTGGTGGATGCCGGTGGTGTGGAGC
>JBNMJI010000239.1:0-3146 GCA_050873725.1 Roseburia sp. | reverse complement strand
GATGATGAACACGAAGCTAAAATGCTTTCCATTGTATCTCTTGTTCTTGGCATTACCAGTCTGGTACTTTCCTGCATCGGCTATCTGATTGGACTTGGTATTGTAGGCATTTTTGCAGCAATTCTTTCCAAGAAAGCCAAGCCTTATAACAACTCTATGGCTACTGCCGGAATGATTACTTCCATCATTGGAATTATCCTTTCTGCCATTGCTGTGGTTCTCCTCAGCGTGGTCTATTCCAGTGATATGATGACGCAGTTTATGTAAAAATTTTAGCTTGCAAGTACCTGCCATCGGCAGCTTCTTACAGAGACATGGCAACATGAAAAAGCCCGGATTGCTCCGGGCTTTTCTTATACATTGTCTACATTGTTTAAAATTTTTCGGATACGAGGGCTATGCTTCTTCTGCCTTGTCATCCAGATTTACTACGATTATATTTTTTCTTGTAACCGCGCCAATTTCCTCCAGTGCATTGAGCATACGGTATACCGTTGCTGTTCCAATGCTTTTGTCCTTCTTGGACGCTCTGTAATAAATTTCCTTACAACTGGAGCAGTTATCTTCTAAGATAATATCCAAAAGGATACGACGCTGCTTTGTCATCCGGCATCCCCGGTCTTTCAGCATCTTGATTATCTTGTCTCTGGTCTGTGTCATCTGCGTCATGCCTGCCTCCAATCTAGATTAATGGCAATGTCCATCACAGTGCTTGCAGTTTACACCGCACTGCAGTGATTTTCCTGCTTTTTTATCTTTTACCACGCTTCGAATTACAAGTGCAACGATTGCTACAACTACAGCTCCAACAATAACTGTACCCATCGTAATCACTCCTTTCTGTTATGGCGAATTATTTTGCTTTTACTGTTACATTTAATGTCTGGCTTTCCTTATAAGGACGGAACAGAAGATAAATGAATCCGATGATTAAAAGGAATGCAACTACTGTTCCAACACCAAATGTTCCTGCTGTAATTAATGTTCCAATCTGGAAGATACATAAGGATACAACATATGCAAGGATACACTGATATCCAATTGCGAACCAGAACCATTTTGTGTTGTTCATCTCACGTTTGATTGCGCCCATAGCTGCGAAACATGGTGCACACAGTAAGTTGAATACTAAGTAAGAATATGCTGCAAGTGCAGTCATGCTGCTTGCCAGGTTACCCCAGATTTCTGCTCCGTCTTCTGCAACTTCTGCAAATCCGAATAACTGTCCGATTGTTCCTACTACGTTCTCTTTTGCAATTAATCCGGTAATAGCTGCAACTGTCATCTTCCAGTTACCCCATCCAAGAGGTGCGAAGATCCAAGCAACTGCATTACCAATCTTAGCTAAGATACATTCTGCCTGAGCAGCTTCCAGAGCGGTTCCTTCCAGTCCGTCAAAGCTTAACATTCCGAAGCTTCCGTCTGTCCATCCAAAGTTCATTAAGAACCAAACTACGATAGTTGATAAGAGGATGATGGTACCAGCCTTCTTAATAAAGGACCAGCCTCTCTCCCACATGCTTCTTAATACGTTTCCAACTGTTGGCCAGTGATATGCCGGTAACTCCATAACGAATGGTGCCGGATCTCCAGCGAACATCTTTGTTTTCTTTAAGATAATACCGGAGCAGATGATTGCTGCGATACCAACGAAATATGCACTTGGTGCAACCCATGAAGCTCCATCAAACAATGCACCAGCGATTAATGCGATGATTGGAAGTTTTGCTCCACATGGGATAAATGTTGTTGTCATAATTGTCATTTTACGGTCTCTGTCATTTTCAATGGTTCTTGATGCCATAACTCCAGGAACACCACAACCACTACCGATTAACATCGGGATAAATGATTTTCCGGAAAGACCGAATTTACGGAAGATACGGTCCATGATAAATGCAACACGAGCCATATAACCGCAGGACTCTAAGAATGCCAAGAAGATGAATAATACCAGCATCTGAGGTACGAATCCAAGAACCGCACCAACACCGGAAATAATACCATCTACGATAAGACCAGTCAGCCAGTCTGCACATCCGATATTTTCAAAGAAATTCTGTGCTGCCGGGATAATCCACTCACCAAACAGAGTATCATTGGTCCAGTCTGTTAAAATAGAACCTACTGTTGTTACAGATACATAATATACAATCCACATAACTACTGCGAAGATTGGCAGTGCCAGCCAACGGTTGGTTACGATACGGTCAATCTTATCGGAAGTAGAAAGTACTTTTTTGCCATTCTTGGTAATGCACTCACCAATAATGCTTGAAATATATACATATCTTTCATTTGTGATAATACTTTCTGTATCATCATCAAATGCATCTTCCATTTCTTTGATTTCTGCAGATACATCTGCTTTCTGTTTCATCTGCTCTGCAATCTTATCATCTTTCTCAAGAAGCTTGATTGCGAAGAAACGTTTCTGTTCTTCCGGAATGTCACTTCCTAATTTATCTTCTGCTTTGCGGATGATGTCTTCAGCTTCTTTAGAGAACTCATGTACCGGAGCTGCTGCTTTCTGTTTTGCTGCTTCGATTGCTTTCTCTGCTGCTGCTGTAATTCCGGTTCCCTTTAATGCAGAAATTTCAACAACTTCGCATCCTAATTTCTTAGAAAGCTTGTCGATATGTATCTGGTCTCCGGATTTCTTTACCAAGTCCATCATGTTTACAGCCATGATAACCGGAATTCCCAGTTCCATTAACTGTGTAGAAAGATAAAGGTTTCTCTCGATGTTAGTTCCATCTACAATATTTAAGATTGCATCCGGACGCTCGTTAATCAGATAATTTCTTGCAACGACTTCTTCCAGTGTATATGGTGATAAGGAATAGATACCTGGTAAGTCCATGATTGTTACATCCTTATGACCTTTTAACTTTCCTTCCTTTTTCTCTACAGTAACGCCTGGCCAGTTACCTACGAACTGGTTAGAACCTGTCAGAGCATTAAATAATGTGGTTTTTCCACTGTTGGGATTTCCTGCTAATGCAATTTTAATCGCCATCTTTTTTTACTCCTCTTTTCTTCTTTCTTTTATCATTTTGAATATCCTGTGAAAAGATATTCATTCGTTAGTCTGATATTGCTATTGTTAGTCAGACTATCTTAACGTTAGCTTAGTATTGCTTATG
>JBNMJI010000238.1:0-3148 GCA_050873725.1 Roseburia sp. | reverse complement strand
TTCTGTTAGCCTTGTAGTCGTGCACAATTTTGTGCAACTTTTTAGATTTATTGTGTATTAGGAGGAAAAAGAAATGCAGGGAACTGTAAAATGGTTTAACGCAAAGAAGGGTTATGGATTTATCTCAGATGCAGATGGAAATGATGTATTCGTTCATTTCTCCGCATTAAATATGGATGGGTTCAAAGAGCTCAAAGATGGAGAAGCAGTTGAATTTGAGGTAGTAGAAGGAGAAAAAGGACCTCAGGCAGCTAACGTAGTTCGCTTAGGTTAATTCGAATAGAGTTGAATATGAAATAAGCGCAGAGCAGGAAGATGGATATCCGTCTTCCTGTTTTTAGGTTTATCAGGTGTAAATGTAAAAAAAATGTGTTATACTGATAAAGACTGTGAGCAAAACTGCGAGAAACATGCTTTGCGAGTTTCTCAAGCTACCTGCACAAATTATAGAACATGGAGGATAAAACATTTGAATTTAGCAGCGTTATCAGCATACGAATTAATCAAAGAAGAAAATCTGACAGACATCCATGCAAAAGGATATCTGCTTCGACATAAAAAGAGTGGAGCCAAAATCAGCCTTATTTCCAATGATGATGAAAATAAGGTCTTTTATATTGGATTCCGTACTCCGGTAGAGGACAGCACCGGCGTACCACATATCATTGAGCATACGGTATTGTGCGGTTCAGACAAGTTCCCGGTGAAAGACCCTTTTGTGGAACTGGTAAAGGGTTCCTTAAATACATTTTTAAATGCCATGACTTACCCGGATAAGACTGTTTACCCGGTGGCAAGCTGCAATGATAAAGATTTTGCCAATCTGATGGATGTATACTTAGACGCTGTGTTCCATCCGAACATCTACAAAAAAGAAGAAATCTTCAAGCAGGAAGGCTGGCACTATGAATTAGAGGATAAAGACGCACCGGTTACCATCAACGGAGTGGTATACAATGAAATGAAGGGTGCATTTTCTTCCCCGGAAGGTGTCTTAGACCGAGTAGTATTAAATTCCCTGTTTCCGGATACCACATACAGCAATGAGTCGGGTGGTGACCCGGAAGTGATTCCGGAGCTTACTTATGAGCAGTACCTTGATTTCCACCGGAAATTCTATCATCCATGTAATTCTTATATTTACCTCTATGGAAATATGGATATGGAAGAAAAACTGGAATTTCTCGATAAGGAATATTTAAGCCATTATGATAAAATCGAAGTGGATTCCGTGATTCAGTTACAGGCTCCGTTTGATAAGCCGGTAACTATCAGCAAGCCATATTCCATTGCATCTTCTGAAAGTTTAGAGGATAATGCTTATCTTTCCTACAATGTGGCAATCGGAACGAACCTTGAAAGTGAGCTGACACTGGCATTTGATGTCTTGGATTATGCACTGTTAAGTGCACCGGGAGCACCATTGAAGCAGGCACTTATCGATGCGGGAATCGGAAAAGACATCATGGGCGGATTCGATAACAGCACCTTACAGCCAATCTTTTCTGTTGTGGCAAAGAATGCCAACAAAGAAGACGAAGAAAAGTTTGTAGGAATTATCGAAGATACTTTAAAGAAAATCGTCAAAGACGGTCTGAATAAAAAATCCCTGTTGGCAGGAATTAACAGTGAAGAATTCAAATTCCGTGAAGCAGATTACGGTAATTTCCCGAAAGGATTAATCTATGGATTATCCTGTATGGACAGCTGGCTTTATGATGATGACGAGCCATTCTTATATCTTAAAATATTAGATGTATTTGCTGGATTAAAGAAAAAGATTGAAACAGGATATTTTGAAGAACTGATTCAGAAATATCTTTTGGATAACAGCCATAAATCCTATGTATCCATTGAACCGGAAAAAGGCTTAAATGCCAAGCTGGAAAAAGAATTAGAAGAGAAGTTGGCAGCTTATAAGAAGAGCTTATCAGAAGAAGAAATTGATAAGTTAGTAGAGGATACAAAGCATTTAAAACAGTATCAGGAAGAGCCGTCACCAAAGGAAGATTTGCTGAAGATTCCAATGTTAAAACGACAGGATATGAAGCGTGAAGCACAGCCACTGGTATATGAAAAAGTAAGCTGCAATGGCATCGAAACCATTCATACCAACATTTATTCCAATGGTATTCATTATCTGAATCTGATGTTTGATATCAGCGACATTTCAGAAGAAGAACTTCCGTACCTTGGGGTGTTAAAAGCTGTACTTGGTTATATGGACACAGAGCATTACAATTATGCCGATTTAGCAAATGAGATTAATCTTATGACCGGAGGCATTTCTTCCCAGATTAATATTTATGCGGATACTAAGAAAAAAGGCAGTTTCCATGCGAAATACGAAGTGCGTTCCAAGATTCTTTATCAGAATTTGGAAGAGGGTCTGAGACTCCTTTCTGAGATTCTGATGCGTACACATATTACAGATGAAAAACGTCTCTATGAGATTTTGGCACGCATCAAATCAAGACTGCAGATGTCCTTAAGCTCTGCCGGACATTCGGTATCTGCCATGCGGGCAATGTCTTATTTCTCACCGGTAGCCAAATTCAATGACCTGGTTGGTGGAATTGCCTTATACCGGACGATTGCAGAATTAGAAGAACATTTTGAAGAAAAGAAACAGTTCTTAATGGATAAATTAAGAAGCCTTGTGGAGAAAATCTTTGTAAAGAACAGACTGTTGATTTCCCTGACGGCAGACGCAGAGGGATATCAGCTTTTGGAAGAAAAATTCCCGCAGTTCTTAAAAGATTTACCGGATGGAGAGAAAGAGGGAGAAGCAGTTACCTTCCATTGTGAGAAAAAGAATGAAGGATTCTTAGATGCTTCCAAAGTACAGTATGTATCCAGAGCCGGAAATTATTTATCAGCAGGATATTCTTATA
Organism: Roseburia sp.; assembly: GCA_050873725.1. Classification (GTDB taxonomy): domain Bacteria; phylum Bacillota; class Clostridia; order Lachnospirales; family Lachnospiraceae; genus Roseburia_C. The sequence continues at coordinate 254 of JBNMJI010000238.1, read as the reverse complement.
CCGGAGCACTTCGTATCTTGAAAGTAATTTTAAGCTATGATTATCTTTGGATTAATGTCCGGGTAAAGGGTGGCGCATATGGCTGCATGAGCGGATTTATGCGGAACGGAGATGCATATTTCACTTCTTACCGTGACCCGAACCTTAAGAGCACCAATGAGATTTACGAAGGCATCCCGGCATATTTAAGAGCTTTTGATGCAGATGAACGTGATATGACAAAATATATCATCGGAACAGTAAGTGATATGGAT
>JBNMJI010000237.1:0-3155 GCA_050873725.1 Roseburia sp. | reverse complement strand
GTAGGAATGGGAAATCTGGTAGGTGTAGTTGCGGCAGTATCTGTGGGTGGAGCCGGAGCGGTATTCTGGATGTGGATTACAGCGCTGATTGGTTCGGCTACAGCATTTATTGAAGCAACACTGGCACAGCTGCATAAGGAAAAAGACCCGCTGTATGGCGGTTACCGGGGGGGTCCGGCATATTATATCCATCATTTTTTTGAAGAAAAGCTTGGAAAGAAGAAAAAGCATGTGCTGGTGGCAGTGTTATTTGCCATATCCGGTCTGATTTGCTGGTGTGGAATCAGCCAGGTAATCAGTAATTCAGTGGCATCTTCCTTTGAAAATGCATTTCATATTCCGCCATTGTATACAACAATTGTACTGGTGGCAGTTGCGGCTGTGATTGTATTGCGGAAAAATGCAACCGTAAAGGTACTGGATATGATAGTTCCGATTATGGCAGTGTGCTATTTCTTTATTACATTATTTATTATTATCGTAAATTTCCGCAGTATTCCGGGCGTGTTTGGCCGGATTTTTGAAGAGGCATTTGGCATCCGGCAGGTCGTGGCAGGAGGATTCGGGGCAGTCATTATGAATGGAGTTAAGAGAGGACTGTTTTCCAACGAAGCAGGTTCCGGTTCTGCACCTTGCGCGGCGGCAGCTGCGGAGTGCGATAATCCGGTACGTGCGGGACTGACACAGGCACTGGGTGTATTTATCGATACAATTGTAATTTGCAGTTGTACCGCTATGATTATGCTTATTGCACCGGAAAAAGTAGTAGCAGGAAAATCCGGTATGGATTTGTTGCAGTCTGCCATGCAGTATCATCTGGGCAGATTCGGCGTTATCTTTATTGCACTGACCTTATTCCTGTTCAGCTTTTCCACATTTCTTGGAATTTTGTTTTATGCCAGAAGCAATGTGGCATATTTATTTGGCGATAAATGGATCTGGCAGACCCTTTATAAAATCGTTGCGCTGATTATGCTTTTTATCGGCGGAATTGCAACCTATACTTTCGTATGGGATTTAGGCGATGTGGGAATTGGACTGATGACCATATTTAACATCGGAATTTTGTATCTCATGGGTGGACAGGCATTGAAAGCGTTGTCGGAGTATGAGAAAGAGAAGAAAGCCCGGAAGCGCCATGAAAGAAAATGATAAATACAAATTTTTATGTTAGGAGTGGAATATATGAAATTAAAGATAGCATTTTTACAATTGGTTCCTGATGTAAACATAGAAGATAGTATTGAAAAGGGAATAAAAGCGTGCCGTGAAGCCAAGGCGAATGGTGCAGATATAGTGTTATTTCCTGAAATGTGGAGCAGCGGATATGTTTTCCCACACAATGAAGAATGGCTGGAGCAAAATGCCCTTTCACTTGACAGTGAGTATGTAAAGAGATTTTCGGAGACGGCGTTGGAACTGGATATGGCAATAGCGGTAACATTATTGGAAAAGCATGAGCTAAAACCCAGAAATACTGTTTGTTTATTTGATAGACATGGAAAGTTAGTATATCATTACTCAAAGGTACATATTTGTGACTTTGGAGAGGACGATGATGAAGGTGTACTTGATGCCGGAGATGACTTCTATGTTGCAGAACTTGATACCAAAGAAGGTATGATTAAGGTCGGTTCGATGATTTGTTATGATAGGGAATTTCCTGAATCAGCCAGAATTCTGATGATGAAGGGTGCAGAACTCATTCTTGTTCCAAATGCATGCCCTATGGAAATTAACAGATTGTCTCAGTTACGCAGTCGGGCTTATGAGAATATGTTGGCAATTGCTACTTGCAACTATCCGGCATCACATCGTGGCTGTAATGGGCATTCGACGTTGTTTGATGGTGTTATATATAATACAGAGACAGGTATTCCTCGTGATATGCTTGTGAGCGAAACAGGCGATGAAGAGGGTGTATTTTTGGCAGAATTAGATGTGGACATGTTACGAAAGTATAGAAAATGTGAAATGGGTGGACTGAAAAACAGAAGACCGGAATTATATGGTCTTATCACGGAAAACGCAAACATTTAGCCGATGCCGCAGATGCATGGAATGCGTTATCCTTTTGGATGAAAAGAAATAATAAAAAAGAAGTAGTTATCAAAACCGGTGAATCCATGTTATACTAGGGAGAAGAAACTACAAAAGGAGAAATTTTAGTTATGGGTCGTGAATCATTTAAGTCCCGTCTGGGATTTATACTGGTAAGCGCAGGATGCGCAATCGGAATTGGAAATGTGTGGAGATTTCCGTATGTGGCAGGACAGAATGGCGGAGGGCTTTTTGTATTGTTTTATCTGATATTCCTGATTGCCATGGGACTTCCGGTACTGACAATGGAATTAGCGGTCGGAAGAGCCAGCAGAAAAAGTGCGGTCTTAGGATATAAGGCATTGGAGAAGCCGAAGAGTAAATGGCATATTCATGGCTGGGTCGCGATTTTCGGCTGTTATATGCTGATGATGTATTACACAACAGTTTCCGGCTGGATGGTAACCTATTTTTACAAATTCGTAACAGGTGAATTTACAAAAGGAATGGATGCAGAGCAGACCGGAGTGGTGTTCAGCAATCTTCTGGCAGACCCGAAACAGATGGCATTCTGGATGATACTGACTGTTGTGGTGGGATTCTTTGTATGCAGCCGCGGCTTGCAGAACGGACTGGAAAAAATCAGTAAGTTTATGATGAGTGCATTGCTGATACTGATTATTGTCCTGGCAGTACACAGCCTGACACTTTCCGGAGCCGGCGAGGGATTGAAATTCTATCTGGTGCCAAACATGGACAGCGTCCGGGAAGTCGGATTGAAAAATGTAATAACCTCTGCCATGAATCAGGCATTCTTTACTTTGAGTCTTGGTGTGGCAGCAATGGAAATTTTCGGAAGCTACATGGGCAAAGACCATACACTGGCGGGGGAAGGAGCACGTATCTGTGCACTGGACACCTTTGTGGCAATTATGGCAGGACTGATTATTTTCCCGGCATGCTTCAGTTATGGCGTGGAAGTAGGTGTAGGACCAAGTCTTATTTTTGTAACACTGCCAAATGTTTTTGTAAATATGGCAGGTGGCAGAATCTGGGGAGCACTGTTCTTCCTGTTTATGACATTTGCAAGCTTTTCCACAGTAATTGCTGTATTT
>JBNMJI010000236.1:0-3167 GCA_050873725.1 Roseburia sp. | reverse complement strand
GGAACACGCAGCAGGGTGTTGTAATCTGCCCGGTTAATTTCTACCGGAAAGGCTTCTAAATGGCGGAGAGCCCAGTCACATTTCGGGTCTAAGAAGATATTAAAATCCGGACGGTCTTCGCTTAAAAGTTCTCCGGCGGAGAAACCATAGAAGCGAAGCAGCCAGTCTGCCTGATACAGGCGATGTTCCCGCAGAAGGGGCGGACCGCCGGGAAGGGTTGGCAGATTGGAATTGTGGTTCACATTGACAAAGGCAGAGTAGAAGACACGCTTCAACTGGAAATTCTGGTATAAGCCTTCTGCTACCTTCATAATCTGATAATCGTTTTCCGGAGTGGCACCGATAATCATCTGGGTGCTTTGTCCTGCCGGCACAAATTTCGGGGCCTTGCGGTAAACCATCAGCTCATTCTGATTTTCCGTAATGCCATTTTGAATCAGGCGCATGGGTTTTAAAATGGTTTTGCGGGACTTATTGGGTGCAAGAGCCTTCAGTCCGTCTGCGGTCGGAAGCTCCAGATTAATGCTCATACGGTCGGCAAGAAAGCCTGTTTTTTCAATGAGAACCGGGTCGGCACCGGGAATGGCTTTTACATGAATATATCCATTAAAATGATGGCGGACACGGAGCTGGTAAAGGGTCTGATAAATCAGTTCCATAGTATAATTCGGGCTGATGAGAATACCTGAACTTAGGAAAAGACCTTCAATATAATTTCTGCGGTAAAATTCCATGGTAAGAGTACAGACTTCATCCGGTGTAAAGGAAGCCCGTGGCACATCATTGTTGCAGTTATTCTGGCAGTAGGCACAGCGGAAAATGCATTCATTGGTAAAAAGAATCTTAAGCAGGGAAACACAGCGTCCATCGGCAGAGAAAGTATGGCAGATTCCGGGAGCAATGGAATTTCCCATGCCACGGCCGTTTCCCTTGCGGTCTACACCGCTGGAGGTACAGGCAACATCATATTTGGCGGCATCCGAAAGGATGGTCAGTTTTTCCATTAAAGACATGTTTTCTGTTATGTTCAAAGCAATCACCTTTTCTATTTCTATCAGATATTATGGAAGCACTTGCAAAGGAAGTAGTGGTGGAAGCCTGTCCTGTTTTAATGATTTATCAGATAAGAGCAACATTGTTCATCAAACGTCAGATGCCACATAATGTCTGCAAAGGGCACTAAGAATTTCTTTGGAGTATGTAGTTATATCCGGCAACCGGCACAAATTCACATCCATGTTCATATGTGCCTCGCTGGTACATCCCTGTACCAGCGTTGCCAGCTGCCAGATGAAATTCCAAGTGCCCTTAGCAGCCATTATCAGGCATCTGTCCTTCGATGAACAGTGCCGCTTTTCTATACGAAGAAGAAAAGACAGGCTTCCAGTCCGCCATCTTCCATTGTAAGTTTTACGAAATTCCTTAATAATAGTTGCGTAGAACTATTTTCCTCTGTTATCATAAAAAGGGCTGGACAAATCAGAACGTTTGTTCTAAAATGATTGTAACACAGAAAAATGCAGTTGGCAATAAAAATCGAACATTTATTCGAAATATAGAAAGAACGGTTGAATAAAGGAGCAGGCATGGCGGAATTAGGAAATCCACAGAATACAATAGAGGTACTGCAGAAGTACCGGTTTAATTTTCAGAAGAAATTCGGGCAGAATTTTTTGATAGATACTCATGTACTGGATAAGATTATTGATGCATCCGGAGTGACGGAAGATGATTTTGTATTGGAGATTGGACCGGGAATCGGAACCATGACACAGTATCTTTGTGAGCGGGCAAGAGAAGTGGTTGCGGTGGAGATAGATAAGAATCTGATACCGATTCTCTCAGACACACTGAAGAATTATTCCAATGTAACAGTAATCAATGAAGACATTTTAAAGCTTGATATCTGCAAGCTGGCAGAAGAGAAGAACCAGGGAAAACCAATCAAGGTTGTGGCGAATCTGCCTTATTATATTACCACTCCGATTATTATGGGACTGTTTGAGAGCCATGTGCCAATCGACAGCATTACGATTATGGTGCAGAAGGAAGTGGCAGAGCGTATGCAGGAGGGACCGGGAAGCAAGGAATATGGAGCACTTTCCCTTGCGGTACAGTATTATGCGAAGCCGGAAATTGTGGCAAATGTACCACCGAACTGTTTTATGCCAAGACCGAATGTGGGCAGTGCAGTCATTCGTCTGACCCGCCATGAGAAGCCGCCGGTAGAAGTGGAAGATGAGAAACTGATGTTCCGCATCATCCGGGCATCCTTTAACCAGCGCAGAAAGACACTGGCGAACGGACTGAATAATTCCCCGGAGATACATTTGCCGAAAGAGGTAATACAGGAAAGTATCGTAAGCCTTGGAGTTCCGGAGAACATTCGTGGAGAGGCACTGTCCTTAGAGCAGTTTGCGGAGCTTTCCAATGAGATTGGACGGCGTATGAAACAGTAATATTTTACTGGTATACATCCATTTCTGTGACATATATATGTAGAACAGGAGTGGACAGGATATGAAAGAAAAGATAAAAATGATACTGTGTCTGTGCCTGATTATCGCTGGATTACCGATACTTATGACGCTGGTGTTCCAGGGGGATGAGATATTATCAGATACAGAGAACAATGAAATACAACATAAGAGCAGTCATCCCGATGAAGAAGAGAAGATGGCTGCTCTTGTGTCTATTCTGGCACGGGATATCCCGGTTACCTATGAAGAGGAAGCGATTCGTGCGCAGGCGGTTATTGTGCGAACCAATTATGAGTATGCCTTATTCCAGGGAAAAGAGCCGGAGCCGGGGCTGAGCGTTGCAGAGCAGACAAAACTATTTGGAAATGAAAATTATAATCGATATTATCAGAAATTAGAAAATTGCCTGATAGAAACCGAGGGAGAAGTCTTAACATATCAGGGACAGGACATCGAGGCTCCCTATTTTGCGGTCAGTGCAGAGAAGACGAGAGGGACAGAACTTCCTTATCTAAAAAGTGTGGAATCCATATGGGATATTACATCAGAGGATTTTCTTAAAGTGGAATTCTATGATGCAGGAGAACTGGTGGATACCTGCAATCAGGCATTTCCCGAAGCAGGGCTTACGGCAGAGGACTGGGTGAATACGCTGGTGGTGACAGAGCGGGAAGAAAGCGGATATGT
>JBNMJI010000235.1:0-3174 GCA_050873725.1 Roseburia sp. | reverse complement strand
CTGTAATCCTCTGGTTACGCTTGCACCATCACCGATGGCACGCAGACCTTTAATGCTGGTTTCGAAATCTTTGTTGACAACAACTTTATTGGAATAGAATTTTACTTCTACACCATAAAGCAATGTTTCATCACTGGCAATACCAGGTGTAACTTTATCTAGTGCTTCTAACATTTCTTCAATATCTACCATAATACGATGTGGGAATACCAGTGATAAATCTCCCGGTACTGCATCCTTTAAGGTCGGAATCAGATTGTTTCTTGCCAGACGCTCTTCTGTGGTTCTTCTGCCTCGCTTAAAGTCACCAAATGTCTGTACCAAAATTTTGCCATCACAAAGCATATTGGAAAGCTGTGCAATCTGTTTACCATACTCAATCGGAGTCTTAAATGGCTTGGTAAAGTTCTTAGATACCAGCAATGCAAAGTTGGTATTATTGGTTTTCATATCCTTGGACTTATATGCATGTCCATTTACAACTGCAAGTCCGTCATCATAATATTCCGTTGCCACTTCACCGGATGGATTGGTACAGAAAGTACGCACTTTATCATCAAAGGTTGGTGTATGATAAACCAGTTTGGCTTCATAAAGGTTGGTATTTAAGAAATCCATAACCTCATCACGCACTTCGACACGGACACCGATATCAACCGTACCTACCTTGGTCTCAATCTCTTTTTCCTTACAGATATGTGAGAACCAGTCTGCGCCTTCACGTCCTACTGCGGAAATGATTTCTTTCGCATAATATGTATCTCCCTTTTCTGTTACAACACCGGTTACGGCATTATCTTCTACCAGAATATTTGCTACCATGGTATTAAACAAAATCTCCACGCCAAGGTCTAATAAGTGCTTCTGCAGACGTGCATAAATCTTATATCCTTCTTCTGTTCCAAGGTGACGAATCGGACACTCGATTAATTTTAAGTTGGCATTGATTGCTTTTCTACGAATCTCGCGGATTTCTTTTTCTTTATCCACACCATAAACATTTGTGTCTGCACCGAATTTCAGATAAATGTCATCGGATTCTTTTATTAAGGATAATGCTTCTTCATATCCTAAGATTTCCGGCAGATTACCACCTACATCCGGTGATAATGATAATTTGCCATCAGAAAATGCGCCTGCTCCGGCAAATCCTGTTGTAATCGAACATGGCTGACATCCTACACAGACTTTTGTCTTACGTTTCGGGCACTGACGTTTCTCAATGCTTCTTCCTTTTTCAATCATGAGAACCTTTAAATCCGGTCTCTTTTCCTTTAATTCATAGGCACAGAAAATTCCGGACGGACCTGCACCGATAATAATTACATCATAGTTATTGCTCATATTTTATACCCCTTTCGTTTACGCTTCTACCACCAGATATCTACCATCCGGCAGTGAAAATACTTCTTCTGCTTCTTCAATTTCCTGATTACTCATTCCGGATACATCCACACCGCTTTCATCTAAGAACTGTTTTACTTCTTTGATGCTGTCACAGATAACTGCCATGCAGTCCTCTAAAAATGCCTCTGCCTCCTCTAAGCTTTCTGCCACATTTTCATCAAATAACTGTGACTGATGCTCTAAAAAGTAATTCAGACATACCTCATCGTATTCCATTTATCTCTCCTCCTGTCTTAAGAAAATTTATACACATCAATACCTAATTGTTTTAACTCCTGATAAATCCGGGCAATCGGCAGACCTACTACATTATTGTAATCACCATCGATTTTTTCGATAAATGCTGCTGCTTTTCCCTGAATTCCATATGCGCCTGCTTTGTCCATCGGTTCCCCGGTGTCTATATAGCGGTTCAGTTCCTCATCCGTAACCGGATACATGATAACTTTCGTACATTCATAAAAGCTGTACTGTACCTTTTTTCCATTTTCCCGCATCCAAAGTGACACTCCGGTATAGACTTCATGGGTACTGCCGGAAAGTCCCTTCAGCATTGCAAATGCATCCTCCCGGTTCTTCGGTTTACCCAGCACTTTACCATCCTTTACCACAACGGTATCTGCACCGATTACCAGGCTGTCCTGCTCTCCTACTTTGGCTTCTATCATCTTCTCATAAATCTCTCCCGCTTTCTGCTTTGCCAGATTCATGACAATCTCAGAAGGCGTATCTCCCACCTGCTTTTCTTCTCCCTGTGCCGGAAATACCAGAAAGGTAAGTCCAAGCTGCTCTAAGAGTTCTTTTCTTCGTGGGGAAGCTGATGCTAAAATTATTTTCACGTTTTTTCTCCTTACGTTCCGGTATGCTATAAGTGATTGAGTGGATGAAAAGTTTACCGGGAAAGTTTTTGTTTGGAAATCATTTGCTTTTTCATTGAAATACCAGTAGTTCTTAGGTATATGTTTTCCTTGATGATAAACTGTCTTTCCGTTGCTTGGACTGACACGTCGCACTGTCCGTTGTCTGCGGATACAGCATATGCCTGTAAGGGGCACTAAGAATTTCGGCTAATATATGAACTTCGTCTGGCAACCGGCACAAATTCACATCCATGTTCATCTGTGCCTCGCTGGTACATCCCTGTACCAGCGTTGCCTGGTTGCAGACGAAATTCTAAGTGCCCCTAACAAGCCTATTCATGTATCCGCAGGCAGCGAACCGTGCAATGTGTCTGTCAAACATTGGAAAGACAGTATTTATAGAAAAAAGGAAAACATATGCCTTAGAACTTCAGTATTTCAATGGGCAAGCAAATATTTTCAAACAAAAGCTTTTCCTATAAAAACTTTTCCCTCTCATCACTTATGACACCTTATACTTCAATTGCCTGATTCAGCCGGAAAGAATAAAGGTACTTCTCCTTCACCGGAAGCGGGAATATCCGCTCTAACGCTTCTGCATATAGGTCTAACTGTTCCTTATACATATCCCGCAGCCTTGTGGCACTGTCTACCCGGTCTGTCTTATAATCAAGCAGTACGATTCCATCCTCTTCCACCCAGAAAACGTCTATGATTCCCTGGATTAAAACCATCTCTTCTTCCATCTCATGATTTCCCATGACAAATGGTTTCTCTCGGAACAAATCATCCCGCATTGCAGCCGCCTTCATCCGGGGTGCAAGCTGTGATTTTAAGAATAGTTCCACCGATGGTATACGGATTAATTTTTGCATATCCTCAGATACTTTACCCATTTGTACCAGTT
>JBNMJI010000234.1:0-3176 GCA_050873725.1 Roseburia sp. | reverse complement strand
CTTCTGGGCAAAGTTATTTTCTGCCAGAAGTGTCTCTGCCATAATGACTACTGCCACGGACAGGCTGATGGTTACTACCTCTTTCATGGGAAGCAGCCGGATATCCGGAATCACAAACTGCGGCAGTCCCGGTTCTACTGCGGATAATGTCTGGATTCCCCAGTCTCTGACAGGAAGGAACTTTGTCATTACTGCGCCTGCTGCCATTAAAAGCACTGCCATTGGAAATTTTGGCATTACTTTCTTTGCCACAAGAAGTATCAGAAGGGAAATTCCACCTAAAATCAGGGATGGCACATTCACCTTCGTCTGCCCGATATGCTCTGCCAGCTCAATGAGTTCTCCAACACCGGCGGTACCGCCCATTAACTTTGGTACCTGCATCAGTATAATCGTGGTACAGATTCCGGTTATAAATCCACCCATAACCGGTGCCGAAATATAGTTCACCAGTTTTCCTGCTTTCATAAAATAAAAAGCCAATAGCCAGACTGCCACAAAGAAAGTAAGTACCGGTACTGCCGCAATTGCTTCACTGCTTCCGCTCTCAATGCCAAGTCCCACCAGTGCCGAACCGATTAAAGCTGCCGGTGCCGCATCTACACCAAAAATAAACTGTGGCGAAGTAGAACACAGTGCAAATATCAGAATCGGAAAAATAGAGCCATAGAGACCATAGACTGCCGGAAGTCCCGCAATCTGTGCATAGCCCATAGATATCGGAATAGAAACCGCCATGATAATAATGCCGGCTAAAATATCCTTTGGAAGATTTTTCTTATCATAATTACGAATGGTAGCTGCCAGTTGTATGTGCATATTATCGCTTCTTTCTACTATATTATTTCTATTATACGGCAAATAGGACGATTGTACAATTCTTTTGGCAGCAGAAAGGACAGGCTCTCTATCGGTGCCTGTCCTTTCTGTTCTGGTTGTTCTAGTTATTCTGTTCTAATTATTCTGTTCTGTTTATTCCATTCTGATTATTCTTTTTTATTTCTTCATTTCTGATTATTCATTTTCAGTTGCTTTCTTTCTTCTGAAAAGAAACATTCCGCCACAGCCTGCTGCAAGCAATGTCATATAGATTGCAATTGCAGATGTATCACCGGTCTTTGGTTTACCGGATGTCTTTACGGTTGGCTGGCTGTTTGCTGTTGTCTGGGCTGTTGATGTATTGGCTGTTCCGGTTGTACTGCCGGAATTTGTACCACCATTTTCAATCGTTGCCGTATCTGCCAGCTTCTCTGTTGTAATAAGATAAGTAGAACAATGACTCTGTTTTACGGTCAGATATCCTTCTGCATCTACTACTCCCGCATCAATATTTAAAATCGTTCCATTGTCAAATAACCGGCTGTAATATAATGTTTTTCCGGCATACTGGGTTCCCACAAAAATACGAATCTGTGCTTCTGCCGGAAGCTGTCCGGAATAATTATACTTAATCTGTTCAATGAAAATATTCTTATTGACTGCACTTGGAAGTGTACTCAGCTCACTGTAATCTTTTACAATATTTACTCCAAAATCATAGCTGGAAACATTGTCAACGGCTGACATGGTTCCTTTTCCAAAGGTAAAGGAAAGCTCATCATTGGATTTGATAACAATGTCCTTTGTCTGATTCTCTGCCAATATCTGCTGGAAGCCATTGTCGGAAATAGCAGTATCTCCATCTGTTACATCCACTACACCATCTACTACAACCTGCTTTGGTGTAAAGGAAATCACATCTGCTTCGGAATGTACATTGTAAGCATTTTCTACTTCTTTTCCTTCAAATTCATAACCATCCGGTAAAGTATCCTTTGCAAGTGCCATGTTTTCTACAATTTCTTTCATAACCGGATGTGCAGTGTCCATAAGATATCTGGTTCCCTGTGTATTATAATCCGTATAACTCATAAGAATCGGACAGAGAATCCGGTAAAAATTGCCTGCCTCATAATAGCTTCCTCTGTAAATATAGGTTTCTCCCGTATCCAGTTTCTTTACCAGACGGGCATCGCTGCCGCCACTTGTCATAGTGGTGGAATAATAGGTTGCCACCTCTCCATTTTCTGTATAGGCAGAAATGTCTGTAAGCTTATCTTCTACAGTTATTGCTACTTCTGCACCCAAAGCGGCACATTCCTGTAATTTTTCAATCCGGTAGGTCTTGTTTCCGGACATATCGGTTACTTCCGTTACCACAAAACGTCCTTCTTCTCCGGCTTTTGTATACACATTACTCTGGCTTGCGCCTATATCAATTCCAAAATAACCCCCATATACCTGAATCAGTTCAAATGGATGCTCTGCCTGAATCTTCATATCACTCACCTGTCCCTTTGCTACAATCGGTGATGATGTATAATTCCAGGATGAACCAAACGGACATCCGTCAGCTCCACGATATACCGTTACTGTACTGTCCCCGAAAACCGTCAGCAGAGACTTGCCACCTTCTGCAAATAATTCAATACCATCTGAGTTCTTTCTGTTTTCATTGACGGTAAGGCTTCCGGAACCACAGATTGTCAGGGAGCCGCCCCAGCCGCCATGCCAGATTCCAAGGTTCTGCAGCTTATTACTGCCTACCAGATTCAGTTTGAAATCATCGCCCATCATGTTGGTATAAAGAGCAGCATCCGGATGGTCATAATTGGTTAAAGTCAGCGTATTGCTTGCCTGATCATAAGATACTCCGTCCACAGCATTTTGCTCATTGGTGGAAAATACAACCGTATCATTCAATTGAATATTGGCAAATGCAAAATCTCCCTCGATTCATGGGCCATTTGACGCCTGTACCGGCATCATGGACGGAAACATCGTCAGTGAGACTGCCAGTGCCAGTGCGCCAATACATTTTAAAGCACGTTTCATTTTCATAAATCTATCCTTCCTTTCTTCGTGTTATAAAAACACTATAAGAAAAACGATAGTTTCTGTGCAGTCTACATCTGTTTCAAAATATGAGAAATTTATCTCACCCGGCTTTTGAGCAGATTTTCAAACTACAAAACCAGCCACCAGTAGCCACCGGCAGCTTCTTACGGGTGCCCGGCAACTACGAGAAATACGCTTTGTGAGTTTTTCCAATTATCGCGTAACCAAAAATCCCCCGAAACAGGTTTGAGTTATCATTAACCGCCTGCTCCAGGGGATTCTATTTTTATTTTATTCTG
>JBNMJI010000233.1:0-3180 GCA_050873725.1 Roseburia sp. | reverse complement strand
GTGTGTTCTGTTGTGTGTCCTTCAGTGTGTTCTGTTGTGTGTCCTTCAGTGTGTTCTGTGGTGTGCTTTGCAGTGCGCTCTACGGTTTTCTCTTCTTTCTGCTGCATATATTGACTCCTTATTATTTTTCCACCGCATTGACTGCCTCTTTCCTCGTGTTATCGCAGTGCTCGTCAAAGTCTAGCAAAAAAGAAGTTCGCTCAAGCAAGCTTGGCTCCTTCTTTTCTGCTAGACTTTTCCTCGCTACTCGCATAAATAAAAAAGACAGACCTTACGGTCTGTCCTTAGTGTTTCCTTCTTTTATTTTTTTATTCCTGTTCCTTCATGCTGTCGATTTTATTCCTGCTGAATTACTCTGCTGGATTATTCCTGCTGGCGGATCATATCTTTGACTGCTTCTGCCTGGTTCTTTACATGCTCCCGCATGGTTTCTGAAGCCCTGGATTTATCCTTCTTACGAAGACTCTCTACAATATCCTTATGCTCTTTTAACAGCCTCGGATAAATCGTCTCATCCTTTAAATATTCTACACGGTAACGATACATCTGCTCCCGCAGATTGTTCAGCATGGATACCAGCTTTGCATTTCCGGTAGCATTATATATAGCATCATGAAATGCCACATCTGCCTGTGCAATTTCTTTTACATCATCACTTTTTAAAGAATTTTCAAAATTCTGTCTTGCCTGTTCTAATGCATCGAACTGTTCATCTGTAATCTGTTCTGTTGCAAGCTGAACTGCCAGTTCATCTAATGCTGCCCGAATCTGCAATACATCTTCCATGTCCTTTTCTGTCATGCGGGCAACCTCGGCACCCTTTCTCGGTACAGTTACAGCAAGCCCCTCCTGCTCTAACATCCGGATGGCCTCGCGAATCGGTGTACGGCTGACTCCAAGCTTGGATGCCAGCTGCAACTCCATCAGTCTTTCACCCGGTTTTAATTCTCCTTTTAATATCGCCTCACGAAGTGTATTAAATACAACATCACGCAAAGGAAGATACGCATTCATATTTAATTCCAGATTATCTGTCATATTATTAACCCTCCAACCCTTTTTCCAAAGAGTATGTTCTTATCTTCTATTATTATAAATATCTGTTACAAAGACCTGTCTTGCGAGTCCACTCTGACGTACAATCGCTGCTGCCATTTTTGCCGTTTCCAATTCATCAAAAAGTCCAAATACTGTCGGACCACTTCCACTCATCATGGCATTCAATGCACCATTTTCCCGCATCAGTTCTTTTATCTTCTCAATCTCAGGATACTTCTTTGCAGTAACTGTTTCTAAAAGATTTCCCATACTACCTGCAATTGCCGGCAAATCTTTTGCACGGATATTCTGTATTAAGGCATCAATGTCAGGATGCTGTGTATTCTCATCCAGCTTCAGATTCTCATAGACATATTTTGTGGATACACTTACCTGCGGCTTGGCAATGACTACCGGACACTTCACCATCGGTGGCAAGGAAGTTAATTTCTCACCAATTCCTTCTGCTAAAGCTGTACCTCGCATGATACAATATGGTACGTCAGCCCCAATCTGAACGCCCAGCTCCATCAGTTCTTTCCTCTTTATGCCCAGTTCAAACAATTCATTGATTCCATAGAGTACGCCTGCGGCATCGGTACTTCCACCTGCCATCCCGGCAGCAACCGGAATCCGCTTATTCAGCCGGATATCGATACCCTCTTCAATCTGATATTTTTCTTTCATAAGTCTGGCTGCCCGGTAAGCCAGATTGCTTTCGTCTACCGGAAGAAATCCAAGATTTGTCTCTAAATGTATGCCAGATTCCATTTTTTTAAGATGAAGCTGGTCATATAAATGTATGGTCTGCATAACCATCTTTACTTCATGATACCCATCTTCTCTCCGACGTAATACGTCCAATCCCAGATTTATTTTTGCCAGTGCCTTTACTGCAAGTTCGTCCATTGTTTTTCTCCTGTATTTTGTATACATGATACAAATTTATGTTATCATTTTTTCTAAAAAAGGTCAATTCTTCCTCTTATATTTTGTCCCATTCTTACCGATAAAATATATGAATAAGACTAAGAATGGATACTTAGTAAACATTTGACCAAGGAGGGTTAAGATTATGGCAATTAATTCTATTAACAATTATGCATCTACTGTTGCATCCACTGTTGCTGCAGATTCCAAAGCTTCTTCCAAGAAGACGGAATCTTCCAAGAATGACACCTCTACCGGTGTTATTTATGAAAAAGGCTCCAGTGACAAGAGCAGTTCTTCCAAAAAGACACAGAACTCTGCTCTCGTTGCAAAGATGAAAGCTGATTCTGATAACCGTATCTCACAGCTTCGTGGAATTGTAGAACAGATGATGAGCAAACAGGGCGCAGCCATCGGAAAAGCTGATGATATGTGGTCTTTCCTTGCAGGCGGTAACTTCACTGTTTCTGCTGATGTGAAAGCACAGGCTCAGGCTGATATTGCAGAAGACGGATACTGGGGTGTGAACCAGACCTCTGACCGTATCTTAGATTTTGCAAAAGCATTATCCGGTAATGACAAGTCCAAAGCCCAGGAATTAGTAGATGCTTTTAAAAAGGGCTTCGATCAGGCTACCAAAGCCTGGGGCGGAAAGCTTCCTGATATTTCCCAGAAGACCTATGATAAAGTATTAGAAAAATTTGATAACTGGATGAATGGTGAAGACGATTAAATCATTTTAAAGCTACTCGCGTAAAAAAGAAGCTGCCGATTGGCAACTTCTTTTTTTATGTGAGAAACCCGTTTTTTCGAATTTCTTTTATTTTTCTTTCTCCGCTCTTTCTTTCTCTTCCCGCAAAAGTTCTGCTTCCTGTGCTGCCTTTGCCTCTAAGATTGCTTCGTTCAAAGATAACATCTTTGCGTCCAGCATAGAAACAATTTCTGCACACTCCCGTAAATCCTTACTGATGTATTCCGGTGCATTTCCTTCGAATTTGTAATAAATCTTATGTTCGAGACTCGCCCAGAAGTCCATGGCAATGGTTCGTATCTGAATCTCAACCTTCGTATCTACCACACGGTCTGATAAGAAAATCGGCACCGTAACTAACATATGATAACTCTTATAGCCGCTTTCCTTCGGATGCTTGATATAATCCTTTACGGATACTACGGTAAGGTCATTCTGTTTTCCAATCATCTCTGCCATAC
>JBNMJI010000232.1:0-3213 GCA_050873725.1 Roseburia sp. | reverse complement strand
AATGATAAACTGATTGACTGTCTTCTTTCGAAGTAGTTTTCTATTTTTCTCCGCTAACCTGTGATCCGCCGGAACTGCCACAAGCGGATGTTTGGGCAGCGTAAAAGGCGAAACCAGTCTATTTGATTGGTCTCGCCTTTTCTTATATCCAAACAGTTTTCTATCTCTATTCCAGATTTAATTTCTTATGGGTAATCAATGCTGTTATGATATAACATACAATCGACACACCGATAGACAATATCATGCTCTTTGAAAATATATTTCCATACATATTTGCAATCGTTATGCTAAAGAAGGTGTCATCTCCCATTGCAGCCTGTTTCTCAACAAATCCATTCGCTGAATTAATGGATATCACAAAAGATATAATCTGAAGAATCGCATATAATACACCATACATTACAATCGACATTGCTACCTTATGGCGGAACAGCTGACCGATTGCCATGCTGGCATATACCATAAGCATAGCTGAAAATGCAGAAATCACACTATATAATATTGCCCAGCCAAAGAGTGCCGGAACCGAAATTCCTATCATATCTCCCAGCTGTTGTAACAATTCTCCCAGCTTGATTCTTTCCCCTTCATTACCCAGATTCAATCCAGCTGTCACTATCAATGAAAATGCAGAAACATAAACAAGTATTGATGTAATTGCATCCCAGAATACCGCCACCAAAAGCTTTCCATTAATCAAGGAAAAGGTGGTTACCGGAAGGGTATGTGACAAATAGCCTTCTGCACCATACATACTGCGGTAAAACCGAACCAGCAGAAAAATAAATGCCGTAACACTCAATGCAATCAGCCCAATGATATATAAAAGAAGCATTGCCAGCCCGACTAAAGCTCCCATATCTGTTTCGAAAACCTGCATATTCATCATCAGCATGCCAATTAACGTAACACCGACCAAAACCATTGCCAGTGGAAATAATACTTTCCAGGTTACTTTCATTTCATGCTTCATTACTTTTCCTAACATCTAAACACCTCCCGGAACAAAGCATCCACTGATTTGCCCTGATTAATTCTGATATCATCTACTGATGAAGTCAGGCTGATTGTTCCATTCTGAATAAAGATTACCTCATCCAATACATTCTCAACATCTGCAATCAGATGGGTGGAAATCAGAATCGTTGCATTCTCATCATAATTGGTAAGAATCGTCCGCAAAATATAATCTCTTGCTGCCGGATCTACTCCTGCAATCGGCTCATCCAGAACATATAAGTCCGCACGACGGCTCATTACTAAAATAAGCTGCACCTTTTCTTTGGTTCCCTTGGACATGGATTTTAATTTATCATTTGGATTAATGGATAATTTTGCCAGCATATCATAAGCTCTTACCACATCAAAATCCTGATAAAAATCCTCAAAATAATCTAAAATATCACGTATCCGCATCCCCATGTTAAGATACGTATGATCCGGCAGATAAGAAACCACTTTCTTTGTCTCTACGCCAATCTTCATTCCTTCCACTAAAATCTCGCCCTCATCCGGAGTAAGGATTCCATTAATCAGCTTAATCAGTGTTGTCTTTCCACTTCCGTTCGGTCCTAAAAGACCAACAATATGTCCGCTCTCTAAGGTCAGGTTCAGATGGTCAAGCGCAGTTTTCTTTCCATATCGCTTGCATACATCTTTCACTTCCAATAATGTACTCATGCCTGCTCTCCCTCCAAAATCTCCTGAATCAAAGATAAGGTTTCTGATTTTTTATAGCCAAGCTTGCTCATATTTTCCAAAAATTCCTTAATCTGTTCCTGTGCCAGATTATTCTTTAACTCCTCAATCATTTTTGCATCCTCCGTTATAAATCTCCCGCTTGTACGCTGGGAATACACAAGTCCTGTCCGCTCTAACTCTGTCAGTGCTTTCTGCATCGTATTCGGATTTACTGCTGCTACCGCTGCCAAGTCCCTGACGGAAGGCAGCTTATCTCCCGGACTGTATTTACCGGATATTATTTCCATCTGAATCCGCTCCACAATCTGAATAAAAATAGGCCGATCCGAATCCAGTTCCCATGCCATGCAATCACCTCTTTCCGTATTCTTGTACTATCTAAATAATACAATATATTCTTATGCCGGATTTGTCAAGAGGATTTTCATTACCAATCCTTAATTTATTCCTCATATCAGAAATAGTGGTCACCAGGTGGACACCAGTAACCAGCTTATCATAAAAGTGACCACCTAACAAATCAAAACTTTCTTATCCTACAAGAATCTATCTGCTGTATGTATTGCAATCTTTACCACTACTTTTACTGCGAAGCTATATCCGTAAGATGTAGTAGAAATACCATCAACCTTTTTTCATTCTCTATTACCATCCTACTTGTTTGCCAACTTCATCCCCCACAATAAATCCAAGCAATGCTGAGAAATAATTGACATTCTTAGTTATCAATCCCATTACACAAATAACAATAATTGCTCCATTACCTACCCATATTGCAGAGTTTCCCTGATTATGGTTTTTTCTGACCTTGTGTAAAATCCACTGAAGGAAAATGGTAAATATAAAAAATCCAATTGCATACAATATTGTCTCCAACATAAATTACCACCTTCTCTCAGATTTCGTCCGGTTTCAAGAAATGTCCACAATTACATCTGACATATGGTCCATATTTACCTAATCCACCCTTTAATTCTCCGCCATCTCTCTTAGGACATTTTACGTTATGAGAATTGATGTACCAATTCATCAAATCAACAGTAAGATATTTCGTTTCTTTGCAGGCTTTATTAGAACATTTCAAGTACGCTGTACCTCTAGCATTCTTTGCGAGTATCATATGATTCTTACATTTTGGACAAAACTCCTTTTCTTCAACAAAAGCTCCAAGACCATAATTCAATATAGTACCATTATCTTCTAAATTGCCACTGCTTGCTGCAAAAGAATTAGTGACAAGTTTACTCTTCTTATTATCCAGCTTTCTTATGTTTTGACCTACAACAACTGTTTCTATGTCCGTAAGAGCCTTTATCATTTCTACAGTATTCTTGCCTTTAATTCTAACCATAGAATGTACTACTGTGATCATTGATGTTGTCTTATCTACTTGGAACTTCCATTTTGCCGTAGGTAATCCATACCATACCACTTCATCATCAATTATAATCAATGGAAATGTCGCATTTTCAGTTCCAACACAATACGCTTTCCATTGTTCCGGAAGTT
>JBNMJI010000231.1:0-3221 GCA_050873725.1 Roseburia sp. | reverse complement strand
GTCCTGCATAGCCTGTAACTGGTTGGCATTGCTTCCGCTGGCAATAATAAAATAATCTGCGATGACAGATATTTCGCTGATATCAATAATACGGATATCTTCCGCTTTCTTTTCTGATAAAGCCTGATATGCAAGCTTTGCCATTTCTTTTGACTGTTTATTCATGAGAACCTCCTGTATAGTAATGATATGTTTCAAGTGTCATTGGATCGATATTTTTATCATTCTTACTGCCATTAAGATAATTGATGGTATCACATAAAATCATTTTCAGTGCTTCATCTAAATCTTCAAAGGCTGTTTTTCTGATTTCTTTTAAGTTTGCTGCTTTATCCCGCTTTGGCTCGATATAATCAGCAATAAATACGATTTTATCCAGTGTATTCATTGCCGGTGCTCCGGTGGTATGAACAGAAATTGCATGAAGTATCTCTTCGTCTTCTACTTCATATAATGCTCTGGCAAGAAATGCCCCGACTTTAGCATGAAGTAAAAATGGATTCTCCTTTTCCACCTGCGTAACTGGAATGTTATTCTTCGCACAGATTTTTAATTTCTTTTCATTTGGAATACATTTGGCACAATCGTGAAGCAGACCTGCAAGCTGAGCCCTTTCCATATCATAACCATTTGCCATGGCAAGACAGGTTGAGGTATACATGACCCCTAAAGTATGCTCGTAACGGTCTTTATCCAATTCTTTTTTTAATGCTTTTTTTATCTTATTAAATCTTTCGTTCATTGGTGTCTGACCTTCATCCTCCTGATATAAACACTGGTGGGCAATATATTCTTCCACTTCTGGTGTGACAAGGTAACGTATCGGTTCCCCTTTTGCTACCCGCTCCCGGATATTATGCGAAGAGACGGAAACATTCGGTGTAATGATTGGCCTTATATCCGCCTCATAGAGCCGTTTTAACTCCGCAGCCTTATCCTTTATCCGGTTCATGTCCAAATCGTCTCTGACGGCAACTAAGAGCGTTGCAAGGCGGCATATCTCTGCAGGCTCCATCCATTTATCCAGATAATCCAGGGAATCTGCGCCCATAATGAAATAAAGTTCCCAGTCCGGATAGGTCCGGTGAAGCTCCTGCAGCGTCAGATACGTATAGCTGGTGCGGGCTGCATTAATCTCCATGGCTGAAAAATAAAAATCCGGATTATTTTTAATCGACAGACGAATCATTTCCAGCCGGTGGGCAGACTGTTCAATCTCTTTATCATCCTTATGAGGCGAATGCCCTGTTGGAATAAAAAGAATCTGGTCTAACTGATATTGTGTTACCGCATTCTGTGCAATAATCAGATGTCCGATATGAATCGGATCAAAGGTTCCGCCAATAATTCCAATACGCACTTTCTTCAATCTTCTACCACCCTTCCAAGGTATAAAAGCTTTTGTTTATGACAATTCAATCTTTGGATGTTTCTTGGATTTACGGTACAGAACGATTTTCTTACCGGTTACCGCAACCACCTGTGCATGCGTACGTTCAGCAATCATTTCACCTAATTCACGCGGGTCATCTGCACAGTTTTTTAATACAGAAATCTTGATTAATTCACGTTTTTCAATGGCATCATCTACTGCTGAAATAATTTCCGGGGTAAGAGATGCCTTTCCAATCTGGAAAATTGGATTTATCGTACTTGCCATTCCTCTTAAATGGGAACGCTGCTTACTCGTTAATTCCATAATGATTTACTCCTTATAATAATCAAATTCAAGTCCATACATACGGACGGTATCGCCTTCCTGAATACCTTTTGCCTCTAATTCCTTTAAGATACCCTGTTCTTTTAAGAATTTCTGGAAGAAAAGGAAACCTTTCTCCGAATCAATATTGGTGTAACCCAGCATTTTATCAATCTTAGGTCCTTCCACCACATAAGCACCATCTTCCGGATCAACCTCAATGGTATAAGGTTCACCCTCTAATGCTCTTGAATCCGGGAAGAATTCCTGTTCAAAGATGACCGGAGTATCGTCCATTTCATCTAAAAGACTCTTCACATAGAACATTAACTCACGGACACCCTGGCGGCTGACCGCAGAAATTGGAAATACTTTAATGCCGGACGGCTCAAAGGTTTCTTTTAATTTCTCAATGATTTCATTATTGCCTTCATAAATAGCATCAATTTTATTAGCTGCAATGACCTGAGGTTTCTTTAATAATTCAGGATTAAAGGATTCCAGTTCCTGATTAATGGCATGAATATCTGCAATCGGATCTCTGCCTTCTGTTCCGGCAGCATCCACTACATGAATAATAACCTTGGTACGCTCAATATGCTTTAAGAATTCATGGCCAAGACCGATTCCTTCGGATGCACCTTCAATCAGTCCCGGAATATCAGCCATGACAAATCCGGCACCTTCGCCTAAATCAACGACACCGAGGATTGGATTTAAAGTTGTAAAATGATAATTTGCAATCTTTGGTGTTGCATTGGTGGAACTGGATAATAAAGTTGATTTTCCCACATTTGGGAAACCGACTAATCCGACGTCAGCAATTACTTTAAGTTCCAGTCGAACTTCAAGTTCTAAAGCTTCCTGACCAGGCTGGGCGTATTTTGGTGCCTGCATGGAAGATGTTGCAAAATGCTGATTTCCAAGGCCGCCTTTACCACCGGTTAAAATAATCTGTCTTTTATTCTCTCCGGACATATCTGCAATTACCTTATCGGTAGCTGCATCACGGATAATGGTTCCGGCAGGAACATGAATGACAAGGTCTTCACCCTTTTTCCCATGGCAGTTTCGTTTTTTTCCTTCTTCTCCGTTTTCTGCAGCCCATTTGTGTTTATGACGGAAATCATTTAAGGTGTTCATGCTGTCATCTACTTCAAAGATGATATCGCCGCCTTTTCCACCATCGCCACCGTCCGGACCGCCATCCGGAACATATTTTTCACGGCGGAAGCTCACATGACCGTCTCCGCCTTTTCCTGATTTTATAATAATTTTTGCACTGTCGGCAAACATAATTTTCTACCTCATTATTGATTGTGATTAAATATCAGTTACTGTAATCGAATGATAACTTTAATTGCTTCTAAATTACTTCAAGTTAAAATATAGTTTCCTATAAGTGAAAATAGACCCGGCGCTTTCGTGTCGGGTCTATCATGCATCTTATTCGTTTGTTGCTACTGGATAAACAGAAGCCTGTTTCTTATCTCTGCCTTTTCTTTCAAATCTCAGTACGCCG
>JBNMJI010000230.1:0-3222 GCA_050873725.1 Roseburia sp. | reverse complement strand
TAATAACGGTGATATAAAGGCTGTATTTGGAAATGATGATGTAGCTGTATTAGCACATTTTGTAAATTATGGAATGGCAGAAGGCCGAAAAGCTTCCGAAGAATTTGATGTAAATATTTACAAACAAAATTACGCTGATTTAAGAAGTGCCTTTGGAAATGATTTGAAGAGTTACTATATGCATTATATGAATAGTGGAAAAGCAGAAGGAAGAACTGCTAAATAGGGTGCTTAGAACAAAGGAGAATGAAGATGTGGAAAGAGTTTAAGAAGTTTGCTTTAAGAGGGAATATGTTAGATCTTGCAGTCGGTGTGATTATCGGTGGTGCGTTTAATTCATTGGTAAGCTCACTGGTAGACAATGTGATTATGCCAATTCTTAGTCTTGTAGTTGGAAGGCTGGATTTTAGTAACTGGTTTATTGCATTGGATGGAAAACATTATGATACATTAGCCCAGGCACAGGCGTCCGGAACAGCAACCGTGAACTTTGGAATGTTCTTATCCGGAGTGCTGAACTTTATCATCATGGCATTTGTAGTATTTCTGATTGTAAAAGTGATGAACCGCCTGTTCCATGGAAAGGAAGAGCCTGCTGCACCTACAGAGAAGACCTGTCCATTCTGCAAGAGCAAAATTCCACTGGAAGCAACACGCTGTCCACATTGTACAAGTATGCTTGAAATCGAAGAGTAAGACAAAAGCAGAACTGAAAACAAAAATAAACAACAGGATGTACCCATGAAACTATATTTAGCTCCTTTAGAGGGAATTACAGGATATGTATACCGGCAGGCCTACCATGCATGCTATGAAGATGCCGACAAATACTTTACTCCATTCTTGGCACCACATACGAAGCGAAGCTTCAATGCCAGAGAAAGAAATGATTTAATCCCGGAACATAATGACGGAATGTATACCGTGCCACAGGTGCTTTCAAAGAGCGGAGAAGATGTGGCAGCAATCGCAGAAGAACTGAAAGCATTTGGATATCAGGAAATTAATATTAACGCCGGATGTCCTTCCGGAACAGTAGTATCGAAGGGAAGAGGTGCAGGACTTTTAGATGATGAAAGAGCCCTACTTCGTTTCCTGGATGAAATGTTTGAAAAGACGGATGCAGAAATTTCCATTAAGACAAGACTTGGTATGGAATATCCGGATGAATTTGAAGGCATTTTAAAAATATACAATCGTTTCCCTATAAAGGAGCTGATTTTACATCCCCGTGTCAGAGAAGATTATTATAAGAATAAACCGGATTGGACGATGGTTGAATATGCGCTGGAGCACAGTAGTAATCCACTGGTTTACAATGGGGATATTTTTACAGTGGAAGATTATGAGCAGTTTACAGAGCGCTTTCCGACGATAGATGCTATTATGTTAGGGCGTGGTGTCATAAGGGACCCGGCACTCATAGAAAAGATTCGCTCCGGCAGCACAATAGATAGGGACGTTGAATTAAAACGGCTTTATGTATTTCACAATAAGCTGGTTGCAGGCTATCAGGAAGAAATGTCCGGGGAGAAAAATGTCCTGTTTAAAATGAAAGAATTATGGTTTTATCTTGGCATGCAGTTTAACGGAATTGACAAACCGTTAAAGAAGATAAAGAAAGCAAACAGCCTGATAGAATACCAGGCTACTGTTTCAGAGATATTTTCAACTGGTGCTGGAAAATAACCGAAAGAGTCAAATGACATAGAATCATGATGTAATATTAATTGATATGCAATAAACATCATCACACGATATAAATTGCTATTCGGTATAAATGGGTGAAATAGAAATATCGTCCCCATCCAAAGTCAGAATAGCGATAGTACAGGAGGAACCACTGCGGCTTCGACCGGCACTGCCCGGATTGATGAAAGTAGTGGTTCCTCTTTTGCTTACTTCATAATGATGGGTATGCCCGGTAATAATAAAATCTGCTTCCGGCAGAGGATAAGACAAATCACTTCTCTTATGAATGAGATAGAAAATCTTTCCACCAATGGGCGCTGCCAGAGTCTCCGGCAGATATTTCGTCCATTCACCTTTGTCGCAGTTTCCCTTGATAATATAAAGTGGAACATGAAGATTTTTTAATGCCTCATAGCATTTGAGACTTCCGATATCTCCTGCGTGCAGAATATAATCACAGTGACGCAGCTTTTCTAAAAATGTATCCTTTAATACACCATGTGTATCTGATAAAATGCCTATTTTCATAAAGTACCTTTTCTGTATGTGTCCTATTAAATTGCAAGGACGGGATTACTGGTTTGGGGTTACTTTTTTATTTTATAACGGTTATAATGAAATAACAAGTGTCCGGTGATTGGGAGAGGGGAAAAGACATATCCATTGTTTTTGACAGAAACACTGCACTGTCCGTCGGAGACGGATACCACATGATGCTTGAAAGGGGCACTAAGAATTTCGGAAAAGATATCATTTTATCTGGCAACCGGCGCAAATTTGCATCCTTGCTCAATTGCGCCTTGCCGGCACATCCCTGTGCCGTCATTGTCTGTTGCAGGACGAAATTCTAAGAGCCCCTAACAATCCTCATAAGGCATCCGCATTCCGACGAACCGCGCAGTGCTTCCGGACAAAGCAATAACCCGCATTTTTTCATGTTCCAATTACCGAACCACGGGATAATTAGAATTTTTAGAGTCATTATAAGGATTGTAATTTTTGGAACCCGTGCCAGCCTGTCCGTTAAAGGAAGATGCATAACAAAAGTCTGCTAGTGGCACTTGGAATTTTGGAGAGGGTCTGGCAACGCTGGCACAGGGATGTGCCAGCGAGGTGCATTTGAGCATGGATGCGAATATGCACCGTTTGCCGGAAGAACCGATAAGCAGAACAAAATTCCTAGAGCCACTTTCAGACGTCGTATCGCATCTGAATTTAATGGACGGGCTGACACGGATGAAAAGTCAGAATAGTTATCATAATATAAAAGTAATTGTAAGCAGGAAAAGGAGAAAAATATGTTTCGAATCGGTTGTCATTTATCATCATCAAAAGGCTTCCTCGCCATGGCAAAGCAGGCAGAGGAGATTGGAGCCAATACATTTCAGTTTTTTACCAGAAATCCCAGAGGCGGCAAAGCGAAGGATTTAGATGCCAAAGATATAGCGGCATATCAGCAGTATGCAACGGAGCATGGTCTTGGACAGATTCTTGCCCATGCGCCCTATACGATAAATGCCTGTGGCAAGG
>JBNMJI010000229.1:0-3224 GCA_050873725.1 Roseburia sp. | reverse complement strand
GTATAATATGAAACACGACACCTAGAAAAGGAAAATGGAAAAGATATCTGAAAATGCACTTTTTTACGGTAATGCGTAAAATTACTGTTGCGTTGAAACAGGCTATCACTTATAATGATACTCAAAGTAAATTTATTGGGCGATTGCGAAATTGGATGAGTAATCTTTCCGTTGCTTTGACAGGGTCGCTGTACTGTCCGTCAACTGCGGATGCAGCATAAAGCCTGCAAGGGGCACTAAGAATTTCGGTATAATGCCATATGTTCCGGCAACCGGCGCAAATTCACATCCATGTTCAATTGCGCCTCGCTGGCACGTCCCTGTGCCAGCGTTGCCAAAGAACAGACGAAATTCTAAGTGCCCCCTAACAGCCCTTATCATGCATCTGAAGTTGACGAATAATGCAGCGACGATGTCAAACATTGGAAAGACTGTTTTTATCGCATCACGCAAAACATACCTTTAAGAACTGCGGGATTTCAGTGCAGACTCCAAATACCCTTTCATAGCAAAATTTTGAAAGAAAAGCTGTCCCCTTTCGCAATCGCCCAAAGAAAATCACATAGAGAAGGAGAAGAAAACATGTATACATTAGAAGATATTCAGGCAGTGGACATGGAAGTTGCAGATGCCATTACCAAAGAATTTGAACGTCAGAACAGCCACATCGAGCTGATTGCATCCGAGAACTGGGTAAGCCCGGCAGTGATGTCAGCAATGGGAAGTGTAATGACCAATAAATATGCAGAAGGATATCCGGGAAAGAGATATTACGGCGGATGTGACTGCGTTGATATCGTAGAGAAACTGGCAATCGAGAGAGCAAAAGAGTTATTTGGCTGTGATTATGTAAATGTTCAGCCACATTCCGGCGCACAGGCAAATATGGCAGTACAGTTTGCGATTTTAAAACCGGGTGATACCGTAATGGGAATGAACTTAGACCATGGTGGACATTTAACACACGGAAGTCCGGTAAACTTCTCCGGAACATATTTCCATATTGTGCCTTATGGTGTAAATGATGAAGGCTTCATTGACTATGACAATGTTATGCAGATTGCAATGGAATGTAAGCCAAAGATGATTATTGCAGGTGCATCCGCATATGCAAGAACCATTGATTTCAAGAAATTCCGTGAAATTGCAGATGCCTGTGGTGCAGTTCTTATGGTTGATATGGCACATATCGCAGGACTTGTTGCAGCAGGACTTCATCCAAGCCCAATCCCATATGCAGATGTTGTAACAACAACAACCCATAAGACCTTAAGAGGACCAAGAGGCGGAATGATTCTCTGCAATCAGGAAGCAGCCGATAAATATAACTTTAATAAGGCAGTATTTCCGGGAATCCAGGGTGGACCTTTAATGCATGTCATTGCAGCAAAGGCAGTCTGCTTAAAAGAAGCATTACAGCCGGAATTCAAGGTATATCAGCAGGGCATTATTGACAATGCACAGGCACTTTGCAAGGGCTTATTAAGCCGTGACATCAAGATTGTATCCGGTGGAACCGATAACCATCTGATGTTAGTAGACCTTACCAACTATGATTTGACAGGTAAGGCAGTAGAGAAATTATTAGACTCTGTAAATATCACCTGTAATAAGAATACGATTCCAAATGATCCGAAGTCTCCATTCGTAACCAGCGGCGTCCGTCTTGGTACTGCAGCTGTTACATCAAGAGGCATGAATACAGAAGATATGGACAAGATTGCAGAGGCAATTGCCATGATGATTAAAGAGGGCGAGGCAGCTTCTGAGAAAGCAAGAGCAATTGTAGCAGAATTAACTGCAAAATATCCTCTGAAATAAATCGTAAAAATTTTTGTCGGGAAATTAATGATTTCTTAAGAAATCTTAGGAATTATCCACGCTGTATTTCAAATAAGAAAATGATAAAATAGTCGTAAAGTATGAAAGCTTTACGGCTATTTTTTTTTGAAGTCAGGCACCCATAAAAAGCTGCCAACGGCAGTTTCTACAGGTAAAAGGCAGGAAAAAGGAATTATTCAGGAGGAGACAGATGAGCAAAAAGAAGGTAGGCATTATTATTGGAGTTATTGCAGCGGCAGTAGTTGCAGCCGGAGTAGGATTCTATTTCCTAAAGGGAAGAAGCAGCGGTGGAAATTCTGCAGACAAGGTATATGTAGAAAAAGTATCTGCAATTATGAACCAGACAGCAGGAATCAATAACCGGTACAGTGGTGTCGTAGAACCACAGGAGACTTTGGAGGTAAATAAGGATTCAGATCGTAAAGTCAAGGAAGTATTTGTTTCTGTTGGAGATGAAGTAGAAGAGGGAACCGTATTATTTTCCTATGATACAGAAGATTTACAGATGCAGATAGATCAGGCAAAGCTTGAGATGGAAGGCATTGCAAATGACATTTCCAATGCTAATACACAGATTGCAGAATTGCAGAAAGAAAAAGCAAATGCGCCGGAAGACCAGCAGTTTGAATATACTACACAGATTCAGACCTTACAGACTTCCATCAAGCAGTCTGAATACAGTAAGAAGAGCAAACAGGCAGAGATTGATAAATATCAGAAATCTATTGATAATTCAGAAGTAACCAGTAAAATGGCTGGTGTTGTAAAGGAAATCAATGAAAATGGCATAGATTCCAACGGAAATACCGCAGCTTATATGAAAATATTAGCAACCGGTGAATATCGTGTCAAAGGAACCATTGATGAGACTTCTGTTGGAGCACTTTCTGAAGGAACACCGGTTATCTTACGTTCCAGATTAGATGAGACACAGACCTGGACAGGAAGCATTTCCAAGATTGATACAGACAGTACACAGTCTGATAATAATGGATATTATTATGATGGCGGCAGCTCAGGAGATTCCGCATCCAAGTATGCATTCTATGTAACTCTGGATAGTACCGACGGACTGATGTTAGGACAGCATTTATACATAGAGCCGGATTACGGACAGGGTGAAGCAGAAGAAAAAGAAGGCATCTGGCTGTACGGTTACTATATTGTGCAGGATGACGGAGACCCATATGTATGGGCAGCAGATAAGAAGATGCGCTTGGAGAAACGTAAAGTGGAATTGGGCGAGTATGATGGAAATCTTGATGAATATGAGATTAAATCCGGACTTTCCGAAGATGATTTGATTGCATTCCCAATGCAGGGACTTTATGAAGGCGTAACAGCAGTTACCAATATGGAAGAAGTAGATTATTCTTCTCCAT
>JBNMJI010000228.1:0-3232 GCA_050873725.1 Roseburia sp. | reverse complement strand
GATTATATCAATGGCAGATTGCAAAACATCATGGCAGATAATGAAACCATGTCAGAAAGAGTGAAAAGAGCGCAGGAATGGTATCAGCCAAAGAATGCAGATACGGCAGAACAGCTGGGCTGGTGGGAACAGAAAAAAGCGGATTTTCATAAGGCACTGTTAGAAGAAAAGAATAATTATAAAATGGCAGCACAGGCGTTGGTGGATGGCATTGGTAACACAAAGAGTACAGAGAGCGGAGCAAAGCTGTCAACGGCTACCTGGGAGCAGCTTCGCAAAGAGGCGGAAGCAGAAGGACATAAGCTTTCGGATGGCAATGGTTATGGCATGTATGACAGTGCATATCAGGGAACATATCAGACACTGATTGCCAATGGAAAGCACAAGAATCCGAAGTATTCTCTGGATTCCATGGAGTTTTCGGATTTGGAATGCTTCCTGTCAGTTTGCAAAGAGGAAGGAATCGAGTCATTGGTAGTAATCCTTCCCTTTAACGGATACTGGTATGATTATAGCGGACTGACGGCAGAAGAGCGGAACGCATTTTATGAAAAGATAAAAAGCATAGCGGAATCTTATGATGCACAGTGTGCAGATTTAAGTAGAAATGAATATACGGATTATTACTTTGAGGATAATTCCCATCCGGCATTGAAAGGACTGGTAGATTTAAATGAAGCGATTTATGAATTTTATCGGAAAGATAAGACAGAATGAGAAGGCAGTATTTCTTGGAAAAGTGATTTTCTTCTATCTGTTACTGATGATTCTATGGCTGCATTTTATGCTGGCAAAGGATTCGGCAGCTCCGGCATTTATTTATGAGCAGTTTTAACTATACCTGTTTGGAATGTAACATATAACCTGTAGTTATATGTTAAAATAAATCAACCTAGAAAAATCAATACACCTTTAACACTTTAAAGCAACGAAGGACATAGAAAACCTAGTAAAATCAAGAATCAGACGGAAAAATGAGTATTGCTTTTCAAATTTTCATGTAGTAAGATAAGGCACATGAAACGTAAGTGTTGAAGGAGGAACTATTATGAAGAAAAAAATAGTCAGTGTAATACTGGTCGCAGCGATGGCAGTTGGATGCCTTGCAGGTTGTGGCTCAAAAGAAGCAAAAAATGAAGATGCATTCTATATCGGAGGAATTGGACCGGTTACCGGTGATGCAGCAATTTACGGTACAGCTGTTCAGAACGGTGCACAGATTGCTGTTGATGAGATTAATGAAGCCGGCGGAATCAACGGTCATCAGATTGAATATAATTTCCAGGATGATCAGGGAGACCCTGAGAAATCAGCAAATGCATACAATACCTTAAAAGACTGGGGTATGCAGGTATTAATGGGAACTGTTACAACAGGTCCTTGTGTATCTGTAGCAGATTTAACAGCAGCAGATAATATGTTCCAGATTACACCATCTGCATCATCTACAGACGTAATCAAGAACGACAATGTATTCCAGGTATGCTTTACAGACCCTGCACAGGGAACAAAATCCGCACAGTATATCGGAGAGAATAACCTTGCTAAGAAAGTAGCAATTATTTACAACAGCTCAGATATCTATTCATCAGGTATCGAAGCAAAATTCGTAGAAGAGGCAGCAAACCAGAACTTTGAGGTAGTTGCAGAAGAAGCATTTACCGCAGATTCCAAGACAGACTTCTCTACACAGTTGCAGAAAGCAAAAGATGCTGAAGCAGATTTGGTATTCCTTCCAATTTACTACACAGAAGCATCTATCATTTTAACTCAGGCAGATTCTATGGGATATGACCCGACATTCTTCGGATGTGACGGTATGGACGGAATCTTAGGCGTTAAGAACTTCGATACTTCTTTAGCAGAAGGACTTATGTTATTAACACCGTTTGCAGCAGATTCTACAGATGAGAAATCTGCAAACTTCGTTTCTAAATATGAAGAGAAATACAAAGATACACCAAACCAGTTCGCAGCAGATGCTTATGATGCAATTTACGCAATCAAGGTAGCATTAGAGGAAGCAAATGCAACACCGGATATGAGTGCTTCTGATATTTGTGACTTAATGAAAGATGCAATTACAAAAGTAAGTATCGATGGTGCAACAGGTAGCGGAATGACATGGTCAGCAACTGGTGAAGTAAACAAAGATCCTAAAGCGGTTGTAATTCAGAATGGTGAATACGTAGGAATGTAATGTATTTTATCAGATAAGCCAAAGAGGGGTTGCCAATGGCAGCCCCTTTTATGTATTATAGAGGTATATATTCTAAGAGAAAGCAAGAGGTGTTGTTATGAGATTCATAACGTATTTAATCAACGGTATCAGCCTTGGCAGCATCTATGCAATCATTGCACTGGGTTATACCATGGTGTATGGAATTGCTAAGATGCTGAATTTTGCCCATGGTGATGTTATCATGATTGGCTGCTATGTCGTATTTATGACAATGAGCGGCATGAACATGAACCCGCTTTTGAGCGTAATCCTTGCAGTTGTAGTCTGCACTGTGCTTGGCGTGATAATTGAAAAAGTGGCATATAAGCCTTTGCGTAAGGCATCTCCACTGGCAGTATTGATTACCGCAATTGGTGTCAGCTATTTGCTGCAGAATATCGCATTACTGATATTTGGTGCAGATACCAAATCCTTTACATCAGTAGTTCCATTACCAAATATCAAACTTGGGGGAATTACAGTAACTGGTGTTACATTAGTGGCAGTATTAGCATGCATCATCATTATGATTGGTCTGATGCTCTTTATTAAGAAGACAAAAGCAGGTCAGGCAATGCTGGCAGTATCTGAAGATAAGGATGCAGCACAGCTTATGGGTGTAAATGTAAACGGAACAATTTCACTTACTTTTGCAATTGGTTCCGGACTTGCAGCAATTGCAGGTGTGTTACTGTGTTCTGCATATCCGACACTGACTCCGTATACCGGCTCCATGCCTGGTATCAAGGCATTTACAGCAGCCGTATTTGGTGGAATCGGTTCTATTCCGGGGGCATTTATCGGAGGAATCCTTCTTGGTATTATCGAAATCTTAGGAAAAGCTTATATTTCTTCACAGCTTTCCGATGCTATCGTTTTTGCCGTATTGATTATCGTGTTATTGGTTAAGCCTACCGGTATTCTTGGTAAGCCAATCCATGAGAAAGTGTAGGTGGCAGAAATGAGTAAAATAAATTTAAAAACAATGAAGAAGACAACAAAGAGTAATTT
>JBNMJI010000227.1:0-3255 GCA_050873725.1 Roseburia sp. | reverse complement strand
GTATAGCAGAGCGTATTGTAACCAACAAATGACTTATTTATAGGTTTTGATAGCGCATCTAGTGACGTTCCATGACAACCAAATACTAAATTTTACTAAAACGCCTCACCCTTAGTTGCCGTTTTTGCGGCACAATTTTGCCACAGATTCTACGTGCACCGTATGGCCGAACTGGTCTACCGGCTGCACCTCCACGAGGTCATATCCATGGCTGCAAAGATATTTCAAATCACGGGCCAGGGTTGCGGAATCGCAGCTTACATAGACAATACGCTGTGGTGCCATCTCGCACATCATGGCAAGGAGGGATTCTTCGCAGCCTTTGCGTGGCGGATCCACTACGATAACTTCTGCCCGGGCTTCTTCGCCATGGGCGGCACAGTATGCCGGATAGACTTCCTCTGCTTTTCCTACGAAAAATTCTGCATTGGAGATGTGGTTTCGAAGGGCATTTTCTTTGGCATCTGCGATTGCCTGCGGTACGATTTCCACACCATAAACCTTCTTCGCCTTCTGTGCCAGAAAAAGGGAAATCGTTCCGATGCCACAATATAAATCCCAGACTGTCTCTTTGCCGGTGAGATTAGCATATTCCAGGGCTTTGTTATAAAGCACCTCTGTCTGCGCCGGATTTACCTGATAGAAGGACTGCGGAGAAATCTGAAAGGAAATCGTTCCGATATAATCTGTAATGTAACCCTGTCCATAGAGAGTATACGTCTCTTCTCCTAAAATCACGTTGCCCCGGGATTCATTGATATTTACGGTAATACTTGTCATTCCCTGCAAATCTTTTAATACTTCGATAAAACTTTCTGCGTGTGGCAGCTTCTTTCCGTTGATGACAAAGCAGACCATCCACTCCCCGGTCTTCTCGCCGTAACGGATTAGGATGTGGCGGGCACAGCCTTTTCCGGTTTTCTCATCATAAGCACTGACGCCATAGGCTTTCATGGTGTCTAAAATAAGGGACAGGATTCTTCCGTTGCCTTCTTTTCCCAAAAGACAGTCCTGCACCGGAATAATGTTATGGGTTCTGGACGCAAAAAAGCCTGCCACCAGGTTGCCCTCTTTATCATAACCCACCGGAAACTGTGCTTTGTTCCGGTAGCGGTAAGGCTCCTGCATGCCAAGTGTTGGTAAGACCTTTGGATTTTCAAATCCGCCGATATGTTTTAAATTGTTGCGTACTTTATTTTCCTTAAACTTAAGCTGGCTTTCATAGGAAAGTGCCTGAATCTGGCATCCACCACACCGCTTATGCTCCGGGCATGGCGGGGTTGTCCGCATGGTGGACTCCTTAAGAATTTCCATCAGGCGGGCATAGCCATAAGTTTTTTTCATCTTCATGATTTTGGCACGGACCATATCTCCCGGCAGGGCATCTTTGATAAAAAGTGTGATGCCTTCCGTTCTTCCGATTCCTTCGCCGTTGGTTCCGATATCGTCAATGGTCAGTGTAACAATGTCATCTTTTTTCATATTTCTTATATACTCGATCTGCGGATATTCGATTCAAACAGACGGTTGAATCCCTGCCACTGAGTATCTCCTTCCGGTACGTTTGCCAAAAGCTCACGCATGGTCTCCATCTTTGCATCAATGTTATCTGCATAGCTTAATGCTACGGCTTCCGGTAATGCAGGCTTCTTCGGAGAACCATACTCTAACTCTCCATGATGTGCCAGAATACAGTGTTCCATCTCATGTGCCAGCTTCACAGGGAAACCGTCGATGGTCTTAATGCGCTCTGCAATTTCCATGGCACCAATCATGATATGTCCCAAAAGCTGTCCCTCATCGGTATAATCATTTTCCGGGAAAGTAGAAAGCTCTTCTAACTTTCCGATATCGTGAAACATTGCGGCACAAACCAGTAAATCTTTATTGAGAATCTTATAGTTGTCAGCAAAATAAGCAGAAAGCTTCGTTACGCTTAACGTATGCTCTAAAAGTCCGCCCACAAAACCGTGATGTACACTTTTTGCTGCAGAATGGAATTTAAAACGTTTTGCAAAATCTGCATCCTCGATAAAGAAACTGCTTGCCAGCTTCTTAAGGTACGGATTCTCCATCTGCTTAATATATCCGGTTAACTGCTCATACATTTCATCTACATTATATTCACTGACCGGAAGATATTCCTTTGGTTCATACTCTCCCTCGGTTGCTTTCCGGACTCTCTTTACATTTAACTGTAATGCGCCCTGAAAACTTGTGATATCTCCCACTACATTGATGTAATCAAAGCGGTCAAAATCATCAATTCCCACAGAACCCGGCTCCCAGATTTTTGCATCCAGTGTGCCTGTCTTATCCTGTAAAATCAATGCCTCATAAGGCTTTCCTGCCTTCGTCAGAGCGGACTGCTTATTTTTACAAAGATAGATTTCATTTACTCTTTCGCCTTCGCGTAATGTTTCAATATAATGCATAATTTTCCTCTTTCTATTTTAATACACCAACGGTTGCAGAACATTCGATTTCTACATAGCCTGCTGCGCCCTGGCGTTTTATGGTAATCTTTACAACATCTCCCGGAATCTGCTCTGCCAGCACATTTTTATATGCCTGCGCAGTCTCCACATTTTCTCCTGCAATCTTCGTAATGACATCGCCACTTTGCAGACCTGCCATCATCGCCGGGGAATCAATTCCCACTGATTTAATATATACGCCCTTTGGTATGTCATATTCCTTTTCAATGTCAGATGTTACAGAAGTCAGTTTCAGTCCAAGATACGGAATATCCTGTCCATTGGAAAGCTTCTCGATAATGTCTTTCAACTGGGAAACGGAAATTGCGGTCAGCGTATTCTCATCGCCACTGCTGTAATCCTGCATAACAATTCCAACCACTTCCCCGGAAAGATTGACCAGTACACCACTTCCCTGACTGCTTCCCACAATATCCGTGGTCAATACATTGTAGTTTGCATCAAAGGTGGAAATACTGTTAGAAGTCGATGTAATATTTCCTGTCAGTATGGAGAAATTCGTTCCCAGCGGACTGCCCAGTGCCAGCACAACGCTGCCCTGTGTGGTCTGAAGTGAATTTCCAAGCACTGCTACTTTAATTCTGCCCAGAGTGCTTTCTTCGATATCGGAACGTTTTACATTTAAAATCGCAATTCCGGTATTTCCGTCATAGTTCTTAAGCTCCGCTTCCACGGTGCTGTTATCAAGGAAGGTCACATGAATGGATTTTGCTCCGCTTATGACCTTGCGTTCTGTCATAATCAGAAGTTCCTGACC
>JBNMJI010000226.1:0-3294 GCA_050873725.1 Roseburia sp. | reverse complement strand
GATTCGAACCCACGCGCCCTTGCGGACAAACGGTTTTCAAGACCGCCTCGTTATGACCACTTCGATATCTCTCCATATTGATGCGCTTCAAATCAGCGCAAAAATGATTCTATCATCAAATAGATAGCATGTCAACATTTATTTTTATTTTTTTCAAAATATATCCATTTAGCTCCCAGCTCATGCCGGACAGCTCATTTTCTGTGAGTATACATCCTCTTCCGGATCCACTGCATTCAGCATATATTCCCGCCCTGATTCCCTGTCTTCAGCATAAACTCTGCCATTTCCAAATCTTCCGGTGTTGTAATCTTAAAGTTGCGATAGCTTCCCTCTACTACATATACCGGAGCTTTTCCATACGCTTCCACTACCATTGCATCATCTGTAACGTCTTCTCTTCCATCCGCTATCATCTTCTGATAAGAATCATAAATCAAGGAATAGGAAAATGCCTGCGGTGTCTGCACGGCATACAGGCTTTTTCTTGGCGGGGTATCCTCTACCTTTCCATTTTCATCAACCTTCTTTATGGTATCTTTCACCGGCACAGC
The DNA here is from genome assembly GCA_050873725.1 of Roseburia sp. Taxonomy (GTDB): domain Bacteria; phylum Bacillota; class Clostridia; order Lachnospirales; family Lachnospiraceae; genus Roseburia_C. The sequence continues at coordinate 2,740 of JBNMJI010000226.1, read as the reverse complement.
TGCAATACATGCATGTTTTTTCTGCACTTCATCCATTGTACGCCGGATGACTTCCTGTCCGATAACGGACGTGCCCCATCATGAATCAGTACATAATCTGTATATCCACATGCATTTAAACCCTGAAAAACAGAGTGGTAACGCTCCTTACCACCCTTTACTATTTTCGTTACTTTATGTAATTTATATTTTTCTACTATTTCTTTCCGGCAGTACTCTTCTTCCCCTTCACCGGTTACCAGTATAATTTCATCTACCGGACTTTCTTCAAAAGCCTTAAGGGTATAATAAATCACTGGTTTCCCGTAAAGAAGCAGATACTGCTTATGGACAGAGCTTCCCATGCGGCTTCCTTTTCCCGCAGAAAGCACAATTGCTGTATACTTTGCCATTAACGCTCTCCTAATTTCAAGTTTGGTACTGCATTCAAATCAAGTCCGGAACGGATTCCTGCCCGATAATCATAATATGCTGCTGCACCTATCATTGCCGCATTGTCAGTACAGAGAATCGGAGACGGATGATAGAATGCCACATTTCTCTTCCGACACTCTTCTTCCATCGCTGCTCTTAAGGTTCCATTGGAAGCCACTCCTCCTGCAATGGCAAATTTATCAATCTGATATTTTTCGATGGCATGCATGGCATTTCCCACTAACACATCAATGACTGCTTTCTGGAATGATGCCGCAATATCTGCCTGCACAATCTCAATACCTTTCATTTTGCAACTGTTCAGATGGTTTAAAACAGCAGACTTTAAGCCGCTGAAGCTGAAATCATACTCTCCATCTGCAATTTTCGGTCTTGGAAATTCCACAGCATGTGGATTTCCTTCATGTGCCACTTTTTCAATCTTTGGTCCACCCGGATAACCTAATCCGATTGCTCTCGCCACTTTATCAAAAGCTTCACCTGCCGCATCATCCCTGGTTCTTCCAAGTATCTCATATTTTCCATAATCCAGTACTTTTACCAGATGGGTATGACCGCCGGATACCACAAGGCATAAAAATGGCGGCTCCAACTCCTTATTTTCAATATAATTTGCGCTGATATGCCCCTCAATATGATGTACACCTACCAACGGAATATTTCTTGCATAGCTGATTGCCTTTGCTTCTGCCACACCAACCAGAAGGGCACCCACCAATCCCGGTCCATACGTTACACCGATTGCGTCTATATCTGCCCAGTCTGCCTGCGCTTCCTGCATTGCTTCTGTTATTACCTGATTAATTTTCTCAATATGTTTACGGGATGCGATTTCCGGAACCACACCTCCATATAAGGTATGTAATGCAATCTGGGAAGAAATGATATTTGATCTTACATCCCTTCCGTTTACTACAACTGCTGCCGCAGTCTCATCACAGGAACTTTCTATTGCAAGAATTGCAATATCTCCTTTATTTTTCTGCATCACCATTGTCTCCTTCCAGTGCTACAAATCCTAATATTTTCCAGTCTCCATTCTCGTCCTTACGCAGCACATATTCCTGGTTTGCCCGGTTATATGCTTTGGTAGAGCGCAGGAAATAAGATGCTGTCACATAGGCACACTCACTTCCATCCACTTTCTTATAAGCCACTTCATCTGTATCGCAGACAGATGCTGTTGCTATAATCTTACTTTCTGCTTTATAAGCCGCAATGTCATTCTGCATCTGGGTTGAAAATGTATCCTGCGGATTGTTTTCCAATAACTCTTCATCCATCAGTGCACGCATTTTCTCCAACAGCTTCTGGTACTGTTCGTCATCATAATCTTCATTATAAAGGCAAAGCAGAATCCGGTTATAATATTTGATTACAGCACGAGGTGACGCCGGATAATCTTTTTCAAGATTCTTGCTTAAAACGGATGTCATCTCATCTGTTTCTCCTGTTGTTTCCACACTTCTTGGTGAGCGGTTTGTCAGATAATAATAGAATCCAACCACAAGCCCAACGCAAATCACACCTATAATAACTGTCTTAATTATGCCTGCTGCACGTTTCTTCATGTTTACGCCTCCTCAAAATCCAGTGTAACACTCTTTCCATCTTTGCCTAAATATGCATTCGGATATATCTTTCTTACGGCATCCATATAGTCTTCGCCCCTTACAAGTGACGGGCTGAAGTGGGTAAGCCACATTTCTTTCACTCCGGCATCTTTGGCAAGATGTGCTGCTTCATAAAAAGTCATATGTTTATATTGTTTCGCTTTTGCAAGTTTCTCTTTTTCTGCATACATGCCTTCACAGATAAATAAATCGGAATCTTTGGCATTTTTTGCAATGCTCTCCGTTGGGCGGGTATCGGTACAGTAAGTCAACTTGATACCTTTTCTTGGCGGGCCTAATACCATTTCCGGAAGATATGTTTTTCCTTCTTCTTCGATGGTTTCGCCTTTCTGCAGGCGGCTCCAGTATTTCTGTGGTATCTGCTGCTCTAACGCATGCTCCACAGAAAATCTTCCTGCCCTTGGAATCTCTAAGGTATAGCCGTAGCAGGTAACATTATGATTGACCCGGAAGGCATGGATGGTATATCCCTTTAGTTCTATGGTTTCTTCCGGTTCTGTCAGTTCTATAAATTTTATCTCAAAAGGCAGTTCCGGTGCAATCACACGCAATGCATTTACCACCCGTTCCAGTCCCTTTGGTCCAATCATCGTCAGCGGCTCGGTACGTTCTGCATTTCCCATAGTCAGAAGGATTCCCGGCAGTCCGCTGATATGGTCGGCATGATAATG
>JBNMJI010000225.1:0-3302 GCA_050873725.1 Roseburia sp. | reverse complement strand
CCAAACATCATTCCGCTTTTCATATTATGTCCGTAAATGATGATGTTGGTATCTCTGTTTATGTAATCATTTCTGGCATCGATAAAAAGTGTGCCATTCAAGTCGTCATTTTTATCAAAATCATGCTTCAGGTAGTAATCCGGTTCTTCCTGTGAAGACTGCATGACCGGATAATCAATATCCGTATCCGGAATATGCAACCAGCCGATTAATTCCGGGTTCTCCGCATACAGGGAAACATAATCCTCTAGCATAATCAGCGGCTGCTCTGTTGTTTCTCCTGTTTCGGTTGCATCTTCTGTGATTTCCGGATTCATCTGCTCCGTTCCTGTCACAAGATGCTCTACTACATTATTCTGTTTCTTATTCTGTAAATCCTTAAGCCTGTTAGCAGCTTTATAATCCGCATATTCCGAAATCGCATAATATCCGATGCAGGCTATCGCAACAATAATGCATACGATGCCGACTACCTTCTGCCAGGTAAAATGAAATGGCAGCTTTGCTTCTGCTTCCGCTTCTTCCTTGGCAATTTTTTCTTCTATCATGTTCTGCGAACTATCCGCAACAATATCTGAAATGCACCAGAAGAACGATTTTCCGATTTCACTTTTAAAACGGATTTTCTTCGAGCGCATCATGGTATATAACCGGATTGCTACTTCCGGATCATAAATATCCAGTTCATCGGTAATATACTTGATTTTCTTTAAATCTTCCTGCGCCTGCCTGTATTCCCTTAAGGTTTCGAATTCATAATCGCCTATTTTATAAATCTTTTCATCCATAATTTATGATTCATCTGCCTTATCTTCTCATGGTCCAGGTAGTTTTATTATAGGTCATTTTGTCATCTTTCGCAAGATTTTTCCGCAAGATATACACAATATGCCATTTCTTTATTTTATATCGTCTATATCTTGCGCTTTCTTTAGTTCAAATTGGATTTTTCCAGCAAATAACGGAACATTTGCTCTGCTGCTTCTTTATGCTCGGAGCCAAGAGCTATGCCAAGGATGCACTCCTTTTCATAATAACCGTTCTCAACCGGCCAGCTTCCGGCTCCCAGACGGATGCCTGCTGCAAAAGTATCTCCGGTGTCCTTATCTTCTACATAGAAAATGTAATCCTTTAACTGTTCCAACTCATCTTCGGAAAAATACTGTGACAGATCTGCTATGGCTCCGGACTGGGCAAAATTTTCAAAAACCATTTCATCTGCACCAAAGACATCTACTCCACCACCCGCAATCACAGTCTGCAGGGACTGATAGGAATAAAGATTGCTGGTATCTGTGCTGGTTAAATCCACATAATATGCATCATTTACAACGACTTCCTGGGTTGCTGCATCATATCCATATCGTTCCATAAATTCTGAGAAATCCGGTTCTTCATCCTCCGGCATACTCTTGGCATTTACCAGCACAATCTGGGAAATATCTTCCTTTGTGGTCATATAGTGATGCACCGTCACACCAATTAAAATAATCACTGCCACTACCGCCAGTATTACAAACCGGTAATAGTCCCAGACAAATCCGATTCTCTGTTTCCAGGTCATTGTCTTTAAATCTGCCTTCTTTTCCATGTTATCGCCTTTCTTCATCTGCCGGAGCTATATTATCTCCTGTTGTGCCATTCTCTACGGCATTATTCTCCGCTGCGTTGTCTCCTGTAGTGTCATTTTCTACGGTGTCATTCTCTGCTGCATTACCCTCTGTCACATCTGTGTCACTCTCCGCACCATCGCCTGTGCCAAGAGGTGCCACGAAATCTGCATACGGTAATTCTTTATGTAAATTTTCCATATAGTCATACCAGATTTCTCCCGGATAGCTGGCTCCTGTCAGTCCCGGAAGTTCTGCCGGAATATCATATCCAACCCAGACGCTGGTGGTGTAATACTTTGTATAGCCTACAAACCAGCCGTCCTTATTGGAATTGGTGGTTCCCGTTTTCGCTGCGCTGGCAGTCCCGGATAATGCCAGTCCTTTTGCTGTACCCTGCGTCAGAACACCCTCTAATATATTGGTCATCCAACGGGCTGCATTGGTTTTATAAACCTGCTTTTCATCCGTAATCTTCTGATAAACAGAATTCCCGTCTGCATCCTGTATCTCTACAATGCAGGTAGGCTCCCGGTATTTCCCATCATTTTCTATGGTTGCATAAGCTGCCGCCATTTCCACTGGAGAGACTCCATTGGTAAATCCTCCCAGGGATGCCGCCGGTCTTTCATCCTCTGAGGACAGCTTTGCAAAATTCATCTCCTTCAGATAGGAAATTCCTGTAGCGGGAGTCATCTCTTCTAAAAGCTTCCACGCCACTGTATTAATGGAATTTTCTACTGCATAACGTAAAGTTACGCTGCCAAGATACCTGCCACTGGCATTTTCCGGTCCATCCTCAATCGGCGCATCTTCCACAATCGTATCCGGGGTATAGCCCCGCTCCAGTGCCGGTGTGTATACAATCAACGGTTTGATGGCACTGCCCGGCTGCCGGTAACTCTGGTAGGCACGGTTTAACATATGACCATCATATTCCTGACTTCTTCCGCCTACGATTGCCTTTACAAAACCGGTCTCATTGTCAATGCATACTGCAGCACTCTGTAATGTATAAATACCCTCTTCATTGACATCGGTAAAGTCCTGCAATTTTTCATCCACCGCATTCTGAAGCTGTTCCTCCATGCTTAAATCAATGGACGTATAGATTCTATATCCGCCGGTGTAAAGAGACTGTTCACAGGTCTTATACTGCTCCTGATATAGGTCTTCATAGGCTTTTCTATCCTCTTCCGTGGAAAACTCCGTCCGGAATTCAAAGCCCTGCTGCTCCATCAGTGCCCGTGTTGCACAATAGCAGGCATAGGTCTCTACTGCATCATAACGCTTTACTGGCTCGGCGGTGCTAAGCACAATCGTTTCCTGTTTGGCATCCTTATATTCCTTGCGGCTGATTTTGCCATCCTCATACATGTTTTTTAAAATGCGGTCACGTCTTCCCAAAGTATTATCCGGGTTCTTATAAGGATTATACATTGTCGGATTATTCGGTATCGCACATAAATATGCAATCTGGGACAATGACAAAAACGAAACATCCGTATCAAAATATCCCCGGCTCGCCGCCTGAATGCCATAATATCCATTTCCAAAATAAATATTATTAAGATAAAACTCTAAGATTTCATCCTTGGTATATTTCTTTTCCAGCTCTGTGGCAATGAATATTTCTTCCATTTTTCGCTGCCACGTTCTGTCATTATTTAGGAAAATGGTTCTTGCAAGCTG
>JBNMJI010000224.1:0-3316 GCA_050873725.1 Roseburia sp. | reverse complement strand
TTAATCAATATCATGTATCACGTCAATGTCCGAATTCTTACGATTTCCTTAACCTGTAACCATGAGTGTTTTTTATAAATACCTGAAAGCTATAAAAACACCTTTTTGCAGTCCTTTGAACTTACCAGTCTTCTCCCGGATATTTCATATTCCAATCTTTTCTTATTTCTGTCATGATATCCATGACATCCTTTGAAAAAGCAAGCTTCATATCATCCGCATTCTGACGGCTTACTGCCTGCTCCATATCAGTCAGTTCATATTGCAGTGCATCTGCGGTACAGCCGCAGTCTATCTCTGTTTTTGCTCCGGTTTCGGCATCTACAATAGTTGCTTTCTCCGCTCTTGGAAATTCCATGATCTCTATATAGCCCTTTTCGCAGCTTATCATTGCCCGCTTTGGCTGCTTGGAATGCATGGAAAGCGCTACTGTTGCCATCTGGTCTGAATCATTTTTTAATAAAATGGTTGCCTGCTCGTCTGAGCCTGTGGGTGATACCTTTCTCTGGCTCACAATCTCTTCCGGCTTTTTATCCATAAAGCTTCTTACAATAGAAAGCGCATATACACCGATGTCTAGCATTGCCCCTCCTGCAAGATTCATATTGAAAAACCGGTTTTCCATATTATATTCTTTGAAACTGCCAAAATTAATGGTAATCATCTGCACTTTTCCAAGCTCACCATTCCTAATTATCTCCCAGAGCTTCTTATAAAGCGGCATATGCCAGATTGTCATTGCCTCTGCCACAACGAGATGGTTCTGTTTTGCCAACAGAACCATCTCGTTTAATTCTTTACTATTTAATGTAATTGATTTTTCCACCAGAATATGTTTTCCATTTTCTAATGCTGCTTTCATAAATTTGTAATGGGTATTATGAGGCGTTGTAATATAAATAATATCCACTTCATCATCCACAAAAACTTCATCTATGGAATCATAGACCTTTGCAATGCCATATTTTTCTGCAAATGCTACTGCTTTTTCATGGGTACGATTTGCTACTGCGTACATGGTTTTTCCCATCTTCTGCAGTGCCTGTGCCATTTCATTTGCAATTACGCCGGTACCCAGTACCGCCCATTTTATATTATTCACCTGTTTTCTCCTTTTCCCATTCCAGCATTCCAAGCTTCATAGAGCCAAGCACTCCTGGATTTTCACCAAGTCCCGGTGCCACAATATAATCATCCATATGCTCTGAAATCATCGGATGGTAAATGTATCCATGTAACATTTCTTTGACATTCTCCCGAATCATGGCAAATAATTTCTCCTGGTGCATCACACCGCCCCAGAGGATAATTTTCTGTGGAGAATACATCAGAATATAATTGCTGATTGCCTGTGCCAGATAATCTGCCTCTAATTCCCATACCTCCGGCACGTTGGTAAGCTCCTTCGCTTCTTTTCCGTATCTTCCGAGAATGGATGGGCCGGAAGCCAGACCTTCCACGCAATGTGTATGGAACGGACAACATCCACCATAAGTATCCTTCGGATTCTTCTGAATCAGAATGTGCCCGCCTTCCGGATGCACCAGTCCGTGAATGAGTCCGCCATTGGCGTACACACCCACACCAATTCCGGTGCCGACGGTAATATAAATGGCATTTTCACAGCCCTTTGCCGCTCCCCAGGTCACTTCGCCCACAATAGCGGCATTTACATCCGTATCAAAGCCCACCGGAACCTGAAGGGCTTCCTTCATTCTGCCTACAAAATCGGCTCCTGCCCAGCCCGGCTTCGGCGTTTTTGGGATATGTCCGTAAGTTGCTGAATTTCTGTTTAAATCCACCGGTCCAAAGGAACCGATGCCCAGTGCTTCAATCTTTTTCTCCTGAAAGTATGCAATCATTTCAGGAAATGTTTCATCCGGTGTAAGTGTCGGAATGGAAATCCGCTCCAATACCTCACCGTTTTCATTTCCGATGGCGCAGACCATCTTGGTTCCGCCAGCTTCAAGTCCTCCAAAAATCATAGTATTCTCTCCCTTTTTCTTAACTGATTTCTCACCTTTGCCATAATCTTATCATAAGAAAATGCATTTTAAAAGAGGCTGCTACAGCCGGATTTTTAGGGAAAAATCTATCCGGTGTAACAACCTCTTTTTATGTCATATCTTTACTAAATTTACTTTATCAAATCGATGCAGTCCGGTTTTATCTGATACAATGCTCCCGTAAGACTGCCGTCTTCATTTCGGAAAACAACGGAAATACGAAGTGTGGAAACATCTTCTTTTCCATCGTTTCCTGACATGGTAATTGCACTGACGTTAAAATCTTCATCCTCAGCAATCCAGTTGGAAACTTCGCCGCTTCCGCCATTTGCAACATAATCTTCTTTTTCAATATACTGTGTTCCAAAATCTACCCAGCCATTTTCGTCCGGTGTAGCAGTAAATACCGGATAATCCTTTACGATTTCAAAATAATCCGATAAATTATCTGCTGTAATTCCATCCACGAAATCTCTAACCTGCTGATTCATATAGCCTGCTGCAGCTTCACTTTCTGCTCCGGTAATTACGCTGACTTCTGCTCTTCCAGCAGTTCCTTCCGTATCTACTGCTTCATCTGCTGCCTCATCTCCTGCCGCTGCTTTTTCAAGCTTCTTAAGGTACTCCTCCGCTGCCGCCGGGTCTGCCTTAGTGGCATCTAATGGCAGGGTGAAAAGTGCAATTGTGCCAGCATAGTCTTCCACTTTACGGTAAGAGCCACTTTCATTGTCCATTCGAAATGCAGCCGTTTCGCTCCCGAAGCTGTCCACAATTCCTAACTGTACGCCGCGGTCTGCAAAGATTTCCAAATCATCACATTCTATCAGCTCATAAAGAATTCCATCTTTACAGAACCAGGTAAGTGTCTCATCCATGGTTGCTGCATTGGCATCCAAAAAAGACACGCCATTGATTAACGGTGCCACAAAGAAATTGCGGTCTTTCATATCCGTTCCATCACTTTTTGCAATTGCAACAGCTGCATACGTATGTGATTTGCTGACATTTTCCTTTGTTTCCTGCGGTACGCAAAGCTCTAATTTTTCTCCGGACACCAGTCCTAATAAGGTAATATCATAACCGTTACTCTGCTGTGTCTCGTTGACGCTTACCGCATCCTCTCCGGCAAACGCCCGGCTCAATGCACCATTGTCCGCTACTTCATCCGCAATCTGTGACGGACTTAAGAAATGATAAGCTGCATAGGCACTGCTGCCGCCTAACAACAATACAGCACAGGCACTTGCTGCAATTAATTTACGTGTTGGATGAAATTTTCTATTATGATTCATATTGACCTCCAAAGAAAT
>JBNMJI010000223.1:0-3338 GCA_050873725.1 Roseburia sp. | reverse complement strand
CTCCTACTACAGTCTTGGTTGTAATGAAGCTGTCCATTCCTTTGAATAAAGATTCTACCGTATTGCGAAATGTGTTATTACTGTCTGCCATAATAATTCCTCCTGATTCTACTTCATATTGATTCTGTTAAAATTGCTTTATAAAGTGTTTCACATCCGGATTTCTCCAGATTCGAATTGCTGCCTTTAATAAATGAATGACCTGTATCCGTCCCTTTATATCCCAGCTTCCCTCGATATAAAAGCGTTCTGCCTCAAAATCCGGCATAATGGATACCTTATCATAATATAAAAATGGTAATACACTGAGCGCTGCTAAAACCTGCCCTGTCATTGCCGGGTCTTCCATACCATAGGCAACATCTGCCTTCATATGCTTTGGTCCGTATTTCTTTAACAGTCCCAATACTTGACCCAGTGCGAAGCGGACTGCACTTCTGTTCTGCTCATCCTTTATCCACTGATTCACTTTTTTGATTTTTCCACCGATATTTTTTAGTTTCTGCGGAATTACTTTTATCTTTTCAAATACCGTGTGTATTGTCTTTTTGATTTTTCCAAATACAGAAACGAACTTTTTCTTATGCGCCTTTTTCTTATGTGTATTCCTCTTATGTTCTTTTTTCTTTTCCTCTGGCTCTGTTGCATCTGCTATCTTTTCCGCCGACACCTCAGTTTGTTCCACCTTCGCCGGAACCGCCATTGGAATTTGTTCTGGAGTCTCCTTCGGAGTCTCTTTTAATACTTCTTCCGGCTTCTGACTCTTCTGTTCTAAATCCTGTTCCGGTTCCTTATGGGATTTTTCCCCGGATTTCTTTTTTGGCTTTTTCTTTGCTTTCTTTTTGGCTTTTTCCTCCGCCGGATACTTCCATGCCTTTATGCCAAAAATTCTTAAAACAGCAAGCTGCTTTCCCTGCTCCATCAGAAAGGAAAAACGCAAAGCAATAAGGCACCATGCTCCATGCACTTTTAATGTGGTCTGCCCCTGCTTTGTCTCTCCCCGAATCCGGTAAGATACCGGAGCGAATAACAAAAGTAAGATAAGCAGAACCAGTAATCCTAATATGCATAATAATATTATGCCCAAGATTTTCAAAATAGATAACAGCACTGTCATCCTCAAGTCTCCATTTCAGTATTTTTATGAGTCTGCTGTTTCAATACAAATTTACGCACTTCAAATGTTCCTGTTTTATGATAAATATCATTCACAATTGCTGCTGACATCTCTAATGCTGCGTCATATCCTTTTTCCAGACCGATAATAAAAAGTTCCTTCTTCGGATATGCCTTTTGCAATAAATCTGTTGCCGGTATAATATCCAAAAGATTCTCTTCATTTGACGGAAGGGTCAGAAGATAAAGAGACGGCTGTGGTACATTCCGTTCCACTCTGCTTTTTACCTTTGCTTCCTGACCTTTCAGCCTCTCTCCCAGATATAAATTAGAATACCAATGCATGCTACACCTCATATCTGATTTAAAAAAGCAGTCAGATGGCTGCTTTAATAATATTTGTGGGTTCCCCACAGATTACTCTTCTTCAAATCCAGATATTCATTATAAGCCTTCTCTAAAATCTGCTTCTCATTGGCAAATTTTAAAAGATGATATGCTTCATGATATTTATAATACCCGGAATCTACAAAGAACTCTTCACGTTGTGGCTTACTGTAATAACTGTCTGCCATCATCAGATACCAATGTACCTGTTTCTCCACCGTATCTTCTGGCACAGTAAAGCTATACTGGCTCTTCCCGACATATTTGATTATGGATGCATCTACGCCCGTTTCCTCCAATACCTCTCTTGCTGCGGTATCTTTGAATTCTTCCCCGGGTTCTACAGTTCCCTTCGGAAGCACCCAGCCTTCATACTTGTTCTTATAATTCTTATAAAGAACAAGCACCTTACCCCGAAATATTACCACACCACCACAACTTGTTGCTTCAATCATTGCAATACCTCCTGATGTGGTCACTACCTTTTATTTAACAAACAGTATACCCCTTTTTTCATAGGGATGCAACAATCCATTTCAGAAGTCCCTGATGGAACATGCCGTCATATCTGTAATCATTACCTGTAATAAGCATCAAAAACCTGTTTTGCGGCCGGTACTGCAACGGTACTGCCTGCACCTGCACCTTCTGCAATTACAACAACTGCAATATCTTCCTTATCCTCCCGGTGTGCATATCCTACAAACCAGGAATGGCTTTCTCCCTTATTGTTATTAAACTCTGCGGAGCCGGTCTTGCCGTATGCGGTATAACTCTGACCATTCAATTTGGATGCAGTACCATCTGTAACTACGCCTGCCATAAATTCCTGCATGGTCTTTGCTTCTTTTTCCGAAAGAAGCTGCTTACTTGCAGCCGGCTCGTATTTCTTTACTTCTACGCCATTTTCATTTTCTGTATGGTCTACCACATAAGGTTTCATCAGGATACCATCGTTGGCAATTGCACTGGTAATCAATAACATATGAAGCGGTGTTACCAGTGTCTCTCCCTGTCCGATTGCCGTCTGCATCTTCATACTCTCCGGGGATTCATCTGTTAATTTAAACTGACTCTTACTTGTTTCAAAATTTCCCGGCAGCGTCTTATCAAACATCAAATCCGAGCAAAGGTCTGAAAGGGAATCGGTGTCTAATGATAATCCGATATTGGCATAGGATGAATTACAGGAATTGGCAAAGGACTGCTTCAAATCCTGCGTTCCATGCACGGCATTATTATAACAGTGTATCGTAAAATCATTTTCTGTAATGCTTCCGTTACAGCTATAGCTGTAATTCTCATAATCGGGATTTTCCCGGATATATTCTAAGGTTGTAATAATCTTAAAGGTAGAACCCGGCGGATATAATCCCTGGGTTGCCCGGTTTAAAAGAACCGAGTTATTATTATCTTCTGAAATAATGGAATCCCAGTCTGCTGCAATGGTATTCGGGTCAAAATCCGGTTTGGATACCATGGCAAGCACTTTTCCGGTGGAAGGCTCCATTACGATAACTGCGCCATCATAACTGCCCAGTGCCTGATAGGCCGTTTCCTGCAAAGTAGAATCCAACGTGGTAACCACATTGTCTCCCATACTTTTTTCATCTTTAATCTCGTTAAACATACGCTCTAATACAAAAGAATGGGAACGCAAAAGATTAAAGTTCATAGTGGATTCAATACCGGACTTTCCATTGGTGGAAAATCCAACCACATGCGCATACATATTACCATAAGGATATTTCCGGGTTTCATTTCCGGCAGCATCCACTACGGTCTCGGCTAAAACTTTGCCATCTGCCGACATAATCTTTCCCCTGACCACACGG
>JBNMJI010000222.1:0-3350 GCA_050873725.1 Roseburia sp. | reverse complement strand
GTATTTTTATGGTCGGTTGCAGCAACAAAGCGGGAAACAGCCGTCTGGATGCCGGAGGCACTGAAGGCGATACAAAGGGCAAAAACCGGGAAAATAAGCTGATAAATTCCAAGGCCTTCTGCACCAATGATACGGGAGAGGAATATTCTATAGAAGAAACCGATTACTCTGCTGGAAAGCCCGGTCACCGTAAGCAGGAGTGTACCTGCAATCAGTGGATTGGAAATGGATTTCAGTGGTTTCAATTGGAGCCTCCATGAAAAAGCAGATTTGTCAAAAGTATATGATAAATCAGAGGCAGAAAGAACTATTCTCAGAGGGAAAGAAGCATGAAGAAAATGATTTATCTTGATAATGCAGCAACAACACCGACAGCACCGGAAGTAATCGAAGCAATGCTGCCCTTTTATGAGCGTCGTTATGGAAATCCTTCCGCCCTGTATGATCTGGGACAAAAGAGTCATGATGCCATAGAAGAAAGCCGGCAGATCATTGCACAGAGCATCGGAGCGCAGCCGGAGGAAATATATTTTACAGCGGGAGGAAGTGAGTCTGATAACTGGGCATTAAAATGTACCGCAGAAAGCATGGGCGTGCGGGGACGGCATATTATTACCACGAAAATAGAGCATCATGCCATTTTAAGAACCTGCGAATACTTGGAGCAGAACGGTTATGAGATTACTTATCTTCCGGTAGATGACAAGGGAACTGTTTCCTTAGAGCAGGTGCGGTGGGCAATCCGGCCGGATACCATATTGATTTCCGTTATGATGGCAAATAATGAGATTGGAACCATAGAGCCTATCGCAAAAATCGGTATGCTTGCCCGAAGATACGGAATCTGTTTTCATACGGATGCCGTACAGGCATATGGACATATTCCCATTGATGTCAACAGAATGAATATTGATATGATGAGTGCCAGTGCACATAAATTCAACGGACCAAAGGGAACCGGATTTTTATATGTGCGGAAGAAAAAGCGGATTCCGCCTTTTATCCATGGCGGTGGTCAGGAAAGCGGCGTCCGGGCAGGAACCGAGAATGTGCCGGGAATTGTTGGCATGGGAAAAGCAGCAGCCATGGCAATGGAAAGCTTAAACGAGCGGATGGAAACAGAAACAAGGATGCGGGATTACCTGATTTATTCGGTATTAAAGCAGGTGCCAAAGGTAAGACTGAATGGCGAGTGGAACAACCGGCTTCCGAATAATGTGGATTTTTGCTTTGAAGAGTTAGAAGGTGGTAATCTACTGGTTATGCTGGATATGGATGGAATCTGCGCGTCGGCAGGTTCTGCCTGTTCCTCCGGAGAACATGAGCCATCCCATGTATTGACTGCCATCGGTGTGCCGCCGGAAACTGCAAGGGGAGCATTGAGGCTTACTTTAAATGAAAATATCACAGCAGAGCAGATAGACTATGTAGTAGCCTGCATCAAAAAGAATGTTGCAATCCTCCGTGGAAAAAAGGAAACCATAAAATTCACTTGACGGATGCTGACTGTGTGGGTAAACTGTGAGTGCAGGTCTATAGCGATAGGAAACTTCTGATGGCAGGCGGAGAAAGCTGACAGGAACAGAAGAACAAAATGAAACATACAACAATAGAGATAGGATTAAATATATGAAGGAAAAAGTAGTAGTTGGAATGTCCGGCGGAGTGGATTCTTCCGTTGCGGCATATCTTTTAAAAGAACAGGGTTATGATGTGATCGGTGTAACCATGCAGATCTGGCAGGATGAGGAAGAGACACAGCAGCAGGAAAATGGCGGCTGCTGTGGACTCAGTGCCGTAGATGATGCCAGAAGAGTGGCAGACCGGTTGGAAATACCATATTATGTAATGAACTTTAAGCAGGAATTTAAAAAGTATGTAATGGATTATTTTGTGGCAGAATATTTAGCAGGAAGAACACCGAATCCATGTATCGCCTGCAACCGTTATGTAAAATGGGAGTCACTGCTTACCAGAAGCTTAAGCATCGGAGCAGATTATATTGCAACCGGACATTATGCCAGAATTGCAAAATGTGATAACGGACGTTTTGCAGTAGCAAAATCCGTAACAGCAGCCAAGGATCAGACCTATGCATTGTATAATCTGACACAGGAGCAGTTATCCCATACGCTGATGCCGGTAGGAGCTTATCACAAAGATGAAATCCGCAAAATTGCAGAAGAGGTAGGACTTCCGGTGGCTCATAAGAGAGACAGCCAGGAAATCTGTTTCATCCCGGATAATGATTATGCAGGTTTTATAGACCGTGAAGTGGGAGATGCGGTTCCGGGTGAGGGAAACTTTGTAACGAAAGACGGCGAGATTATCGGACGGCATAAAGGAATTACCCATTATACCGTAGGTCAGCGCCGCGGCTTAAATATCCCATATGGCAAGCGGATTTTCGTAACAGAAATCAGACCGGAAACCAATGAAGTGGTGGTAGGTTCTCCGGAGGATGTATTTACCGATACGCTGATTGCAGACCATGTCAATTATATGGGACTTACCAATTTTGATGGCAAACGTCTCTTGGGAAAAATCCGTTACGGACATGCCGGAGCCATGTGTACAGTGGAAAATATCGGAGAGGGCAGAATCCGTTGTCATTTTGAGGAGCCGGTTCGTGCCGTGACACCGGGACAGGCTGTCGTCCTTTACGATGGAGACTTTGTTGCCGGTGGTGGCATCATCACAGGAAAATAGTGCACTATGCACAAAAATGAAACAACAAAATTATATATTATATACGAAGTTGACATTCCGGTCTTGACGTTTCTGATAAAATATAGTACATTTGTAATGTAATAAG
The DNA here is from genome assembly GCA_050873725.1 of Roseburia sp. GTDB lineage: Bacteria > Bacillota > Clostridia > Lachnospirales > Lachnospiraceae > Roseburia_C. The sequence goes on along the minus strand of JBNMJI010000222.1, from coordinate 535 downwards.
CAGGGACGCAAACCGGATTGTTACTAGAGATAGGCAAGACTGGATTGCACTTTAAGATAATTGTTCGTTCGAATTATTTAGAGTGTGATGCAGCTTTTTTTATATCATAAACAGGTGAAACGTAATGCAGATTATCAAAGTAATTAACAATAATGTAATCAGTTCCGAGGACGATAAAGGAAAAGAAATCGTCGTCATGGGAAAGGGCATAGGCTTCGGAAAGAAAGCCGGAGAAGAAATAGATGAGACAAAGATAGAAAAAGTATTCTCCCTTCCGGACGAAAGCACCAGCCAGTTCATGCAGGTGGTAAAGGACATGCCGTATGAATATATACGGACAGCCGAGCTGGTTATCGCATATGCCAGAGAAACATTAGGTTATCATTTAAATAAAAACATTTATGTGACATTAACAGACCACTTGGGATACGCCATAGAGAGAAAGCAGCAGGGCATTGTTGTTGCCAATGAACTCTCCTGGGAGATGAAGAAATTCTACAATGCAGAATTTCAGGTGGGATTAAAAGCCTTAGAT
>JBNMJI010000221.1:0-3351 GCA_050873725.1 Roseburia sp. | reverse complement strand
GTACTGATAAAGCAATGCTTGAGAAAGCTGCTGACATGATTCGTATCATTACAACTGATTTCGAAGAAGGTCAGATTTTCACAGGTAAAGTAGTAAGTATCAAAGAGTTTGGTGCATTTATCGAATTTGCACCGGGCAAAGAGGGAATGGTTCACATTTCCAAGATTGCAAAAGAGAGAATCGAACATGTAGAAGATGTTCTGACTCTTGGTGATACAGTAACCTGTATCTGCATGGGCAAAGACAGAATGGGAAGAATCAGCTTCTCCATTAAGGATGTTCCTGCTCAGAACTAATTGCAGATTCGTGATATGCGATTTTTCGCTGTTCACATTAATAAAAAGAGGCGTATGCTTTTGTGGATGAGAATCCACAGGGGTATACGTCTTTTTTACTTTACAGGAAATTGCTTTCCTGTAAAGTAATAAACGCTCCGCGAGGATGCGCACTGCGGCGTATAAGGTAGATGTCGCAAGCGACCGCCGCAGGCGCGAGAATGTGCCAAGGCACATTCTTTGTTCCGCGAGAAAGCCGCAAAGCGTGTTTCTCGTAGTTCTGTTTCTATCAGGTACCATATAAGAAACATACATTTTCGGACATCCGTAAGGTTCTGCCGGTGGTCAAAAATGCTATGATGCATATATTATAAGAAAACATAAAATGGTGCAGTATGGAACGGGTCAGGCAGATTACAAGCGCTAATGAAGCTCATAAACTAGGATATATTGGAAATAATGTCACTGTAGCTGTGATGGATACAGGGATTGGAACGCATATTGATTTTGGACAACGAATCAGAGGGTTTCGTGATTATGTAGGTGAAAAGAAGATGCTCTATGATGATAACGGTCATGGAACCCATGTTTCCGGAATTATTGCAGGTTCCGGTTTTGCTTCCCATGGACGTTACCGGGGAATGGCACCGGGGGCACAGATATTTTCGATAAAAGTATTAGACCGCATGGGAAAAGGTAATACCCGACTGGTGGTATCTGCATTAAAATGGCTGATTGAAAATTGTGAGAAAATGAATATAAGAATCTTAAATATTTCTGTGGGAATGCTTTCCTCAGCCAGAAGGGAAGAGCAGGAGGAATTGTTAGCAGCAATTGAAGCAGTCTGGGATGCCGGGATTGTTGTAGTTGCTGCTGCTGGAAATAATGGTCCAAAGGATAAAAGTATTACAATACCGGGGCTGTGCCGGAAAATTATTACGGTAGGCAGCAGCGATGATGAGGAAGGAGAAGTAAGAAATCTGGGGCTGATGCGGGGATATAGTGGAAGAGGTCCGACGGAAGCCTGTATTATGAAACCGGAGGTAGTAGCTCCGGGAACTGCTATTGTCAGCTGTAAGCGGGTGGGGAATGGCTATGAAATAAAAAGTGGCACTTCCATGGCAACGCCGGTTGTTTCCGGAGCGGTGGCAGTACTTTTGAGCCGATATCCAAATCTTGAACCGGCAGAGGTAAAACTGCGGCTTTATGAGACCAGTGTAGATACCGGAAAATCCAAGCATGCACAGGGTTGGGGAAGACTGGATGTCATGCGGCTGATTCGATAAAAGAAAAGAATCTGGTAGAGATAAAAAGCAGAGAGAAAGAGACAGAGGGAAAGAAATGCACCGGATATTTGATTTATGGGGGAAAATGCGGTAGAATGAGGAATACGCATAAAAATAAGGGGTAGAAAAAGAAAGAGGAGGAGATAAAGTGAAGAAAGTATTTAAGGTTTTAGTCAGCAGACTTTTTATTACGGTTTTGCTTATTTTACTGCAGTTTGGATATTTATTTTATCTGATGCTGGAAGTGGGCAAAATGTCTACTTATATTAACCTGATCCTTAATATACTGGCATTCATTGTAGCTTTGTTTGTAGTGAACCGAAGGATGAACCCGGCATACCGGCTGGCGTGGGTATTTATTATACTGATGTTCCCGGTTCTTGGTCTGCTTTTGTATGGCTTGTTTGGAAGACCGGAGCTTACCAGAAAGACCAGAGAGAAAATGAACCGTGTAAATGAGGAAGTAGAACCGCTTCTTACAGAGAATAAAGAAAGCAGGGAAAGACTGGAAAAAGAGGATGTAGTTGCCAGTGGACAGTCTGCGTATATCAGTGACTGGGCACATTTTCCGGTCTATGAACATACGGCAACTAATTATTATCCTTCTGGAGAAGAAATGTTTCCGGTTATGTTAGAAGAAATCCGGAAGGCAGAAAAATTTATTTTCCTGGAATACTTTATTTTGGATGATGGAAAGATGTTCCGGGAGCTGATTCAGCTTTTGAAGGAAAAGGTAGAGCAGGGTGTAGAGGTGCGTCTGATTTATGATGATGTCGGATGTATTACTACGTTGCCGAATAATTTCTATAAAGAATTGCAGAAAATTGGAATCAAATGCGCGGCATTTAATCCTCTTCGGGCAAGACTTGCGGTTATTATGAATAACCGTGACCACAGAAAAATTCTCGTAATTGATGGAAATGTTGCATTTACCGGCGGAATCAATATTGCAGATGAATATATCAATGAAATTGAACGTTTTGGATACTGGAAGGATACCGGAATCCGTATGAAAGGTGCTGCGGTATGGAGCTTTACCTGCATGTTTCTTGAAATGTGGAATTATATTATAAATTCCACGGAGGATTATGAGAAGTTCCGGCCGGATGCAGACTATGTGGCAAAGATTCCATCCGTTGGATATGTGCAGCCATATAGTGATACACCATTAGACCATGAAAATACCGGTGAAAATGTATATATGAATATTATTAATTCGGCACAGAAATATGTCTACATTTTCACACCATATCTGATTATTGACCATGAAATGTTAGTGAGTATTCAGAATGCAGCAAAACGTGGAGTGGATGTGCGTATTGTGACACCGGGTATTCCGGATAAGAAATTTGTATATCTTCTGACACAGGCGGACTATGGAATTCTTATTGAAAGCGGTGTGAAAATTTATCAGTATACACCGGGATTTATTCATGCCAAGAGCTTTGTCTGTGATGATAAAATTGCAACCGTTGGAAGTATCAATCTGGATTACCGCAGTATGTATCTGCATTTTGAATGTGGAGTCTGGTGCTATAAAACCGAGGCGGTACAGCAGTTAAAAGAAGATACACTTGCGGTAATCGAGCAGTCACAGCAGATTGATTTGGAATTCTGCAAACACAGATTTGTGGGAGTACGAATTGTACAGACCTGTCTGCGTCTGCTGGCTCCGCTTTTGTAGGCTGCTAACTTCTGATAGTGGTAACAGTTTCTGTAGGAGCGGGAAAGGTTTACAGGGAGAAGAAATAAGTAAGTGTTTCGTGAAAATAGTCCTGATAAGTAGCTTT
>JBNMJI010000220.1:0-3354 GCA_050873725.1 Roseburia sp. | reverse complement strand
TCACTTTTTACGGTCTGAAAATATACCATATATCCCATCAGACAGATAAAGATAGCAAGAAAAAGATAGGTAATCACTGCAAATTCTTTATTCTTACTAACTGAGGTCCCTGACTTCTGTTTCGAATCCTGATTTTGCTTTCTTTTTTGCTGGTTTATGTTGTCCTTTTTCATAATGTGACACTCCTTCGTCTTCCCGCAAAATATATAATCCCTGAATGATGCCGAATATAATCAATGTACTTAACATGGAGCTTCCTCCATAGCTGACTAACGGAAGTGTTACTCCAGTGGATGGAATAAACTTTGTTACGCCGCCAATGGTTAAGAATACCTGAAATCCGTAAATAGTTCCAAGTCCGAGAGCCACCAGCTTATAAAAGGAATCTTTTAACTGCATGGCAATATTTAAAAACATCAAAAAGCAGCTTACACAGACTAAAATCAGACACAGTGCAAACATTCCACCCAGCTCTTCTGAAATTGCCGCAAAAATAAAATCCTGTTCTACTACCGGAATTTTATTCGGCATACCCTGATATAATCCCAGTCCGAAAAAGCCCCCGGTTCCGATTGCAAAAAGTGACTGGCATATCTGATACCCTTCTTTGTCAATTACTTTTAGAGGTGTTTTCCATGCCACCACACGGACTCTGACATGGTTAAATAATTTATAAGCAATTACTGCCGCCACACTTCCCGCCAGCAATCCACTGGCAAACTAGAGTGGTTTTCTCGTTGCCACATAAAGCATTGCCATGTAAGCCACAAAGAAAATCAATGCGCCACCTAAATCCTTGGATAATACCAGAATCAATACATGCAGTGCTGCAATCAAAGTGGTAATTACCACCTGACGGAATTCCGTTGATTTATGATACATGGCAGCCACAAAAAACACAAAAAGAATCTTAATAAATTCAGACGGCTGTACTGTAATTCCTGCTATCGTAAAAGAAATCTTTGCTCCATAGCTGGTACTTCCTGCGATACATACAATACCAAGTCCCGCAATACCGATTGCCGCATAAATCCAGGTAAGATTCCGGAAGAATCCCATCCTCCGTATCATCACCGGAATCACAAGGGAAATCACACAAGATACCGCTGCAATTGCGAACTGTCTGATAGCATGTCCGAAATTCAGGCGGGTCAGAATAATAAACCCGATAATCATAAGCATACACATATTATTGACCAAAAGCTGTGAAGCCTTCGGATAACATAATTTGTATACATTCCGTACCACGACAAGAAGAATAATCTGCGCTAAATAAAAGATAAATGTATACGCATCCTCTGTCACCGCAAATATGACTAAATATGCCGTAAAATGAATCGCATACAAAATCCTCGCCTGCCGCTTAAATTTCTTTTCCTGTTTTCGTTCTGATATATTCCGAAATACCGCAAAACATTCATATGTATACACGGAAAACAGAATAATCAGTGCATATTTTGATAACTCCACAATCAAATGAACCATAAATACCTCTGCTTTATTCTACGCCTCGTTTAAAATGTCCATTGGTGCATTCCATTGGCAGCCGCTCCAAAATGCCACCATTTTTATAAATATCACCATAAATTGTTAAAATCTGTTCTGTCTCTTCTGCAGTCTCTGTCGTAAAGGAAAGTCTTACGGCAGCCGGTGCAATCCTTTTTATTGTCGCATCTTCCTTAAAAAGGCAGACCGGAAGTGAATTATAAATTACATTATAACATTCCGTGCAGAAATTTTTCACCGGGAACTGCACATGGTAACGGTCTTTTAAGGTCAGTACCTTCGGCTGATGCATGCAGCCTAACGTATTTTTATGAATACACTGTGCCGTTATCATAAGAGGAAGTCTTCCATAAAGAATCATTTCAGACCGTTTATTTTCTCTTCTTAAAATTTCCTTCCGGTTTAATTCCACCGGAATCGTATCCTGCATCATTCCAAGACGATAAAAATATTCTGCTACTTCATTGGAATAGGTATATAAATTGCTGTCGGATACTATCTGCCAGCTCTCATTCCCCCATTCCCTCAAAAATGCAATCTCATCAAGACTCCGCACCATAACACCATCTAATGGAAGCTTTCTAAGCTCCAGCATTATCTTTTCATAAAAACAACTGGTCTGCTGCCGGAAAATAAAAGGAAATACATAAAATACCTTCTTTTCAGATGCATGTACCCGGTCTATATCTGCACTTAACTTAGAAATCAGGTTTTCTCTTGTATACAACATACAATCAAGATAAACCGTATCCACAAAATCTGTCTTCAATACTGCCGGAAGCTGTTCTGGTTCTTCGATCAGTACCCGGACTTCCGTGGATGACTGGTTCACAGCATCGTCTGTTTTCTTCCTATCTGTTTCAAATGAAGTCTCTTCTGTCGATTCCGGAAGCGTTCTTTCGTAAGGTTTCAGCAGTACTTCTTCTAATGCTTCCAACGCACCTCTTCGCAACTGGTTCAGCTGGTTTACCGGCATAAAGATATCATCATCCATTGTAACTTCAAGGTTTTCAAAAACAAATGGTGTATTTCCGGTCTTTGTAATCTTTTCTGTAACGACTTCTTTCGTCAGCGGACGATTCTGTGCCACAAGAACCATATCTCCCTGATAAGAAACTTTTATTTCTCCATATTGCACTTCTATCTTAGCAGGGCATTCTTTATTTAATATTAACTTTCCTTTAATCTTTTCTTTTAATTCGGTTTCTACATATTCTCTGCGGATGTTATCCTGAAGAACACCTTCGCTCTTATTATGGGAAGCACTCTCTCCGCTTAGCATATCACTGTCATTATGATGATAGTAATATCCGTTGGTAAAACCACCACGGTTTCCAAGCTCTAAAAGTGCCCTGATATCCTTCTTCTCCACCGGAATACGGCTTCCATCCAGATAGGAATCCATATACTTTCGGTAAATGCTTACTACACCGGCAGCATACTCCGGTGTTTTCATCCGTCCTTCTATCTTAAAAGAATATACCCCATGGTCTGCCAGTTCATACAAAAATGGCAGTGTACACATGTCTTTCAGGCTTAAAATCGGTGCCGCATGATGTCCGGTAAGACTCTTTTCTCCCTGTAATACTTCATAGGAAAGACGGCATGGCTGTGCACATCTGCCGCGGTTTCCGCTTCTTCCGCCGATGATACTGCTGAAAAGACACTGTCCGGAATAACAGTAACACAATGCACCATGAATGAAGCTTTCTAATTCCACACCTACTTCATCATGGATTCTTTTGATTTCTTCTAAAGACATTTCCCGGGCTGTTACCACTCGTTCTACGCCCTGCTCCTTTAAGAGTCTTGCACCCTCCACATTGGTAATGGTCATCTGGGTACTGG
>JBNMJI010000219.1:0-3372 GCA_050873725.1 Roseburia sp. | reverse complement strand
GTTATGGACTTAACCGGAGAAAACCGGATTTTGGTAAAGCTTGGTTTAAAGGCATTAGAGCATACAAAGAATCCGGGCATGAAGGCGCTAATTGCAAAAAACAAGCTTTCCGACAAGCCATTAAGTGCATATCATATCGGCTTTGTATTGGGACCGTGCATCAATGCCAGCGGCAGACTGGATACGGCAAAACGCTCACTGGAGCTGTTATTGGAAAAGGACACTGTTAAGGCTTCTGCGCTGGCAGGTGAGCTGGTGGAGCTTAACGAAAGTCGGAAATATATGACACAGCAGGAGACACAGAAAGCATTAGAACAGATTGAAAAGGATGGACAGGAAAAAGATAAAGTATTGGTGGTTTACCTGCCGGAATGCCATGAGAGTCTTGCGGGAATCATTGCCGGCAGAATCCGGGAAGCCTATCACAGACCGGTATTTGTACTGACCAAAGGGGAAGAAGGAGTCAAAGGCTCCGGCCGTTCCATCGAAGCCTATTCCATGTTTGACAAAATGACGGAAGTGGCAGAGTTGTTTACAAAATACGGTGGACATCCGATGGCAGCAGGCCTTTCCATGAAGGAAGAAGATATTGATAAATTAAGAGAGCAGCTTAATCAGAAAGCAGAACTTTCCGAAGAAGATATGGCAGAGGTGGTAAGGCTGGATGCGGTGCTTCCGATGTCCTATTTTACAGCGGATACCATCCGGCAGCTAAGTGTGTTGGAGCCTTGCGGAAAGTCGAATACCAAGCCGGTATTTGCAGACCGCAATATCAGGATTACAAGAGCCAATATAGTGGGCGTAAACCGGAATGTATTAAAGCTTCATTTATTGGATTCAAGGAGAAATCCGGTAGCAGGAGTCTATTTTGGAGAAGTGGAAAAATTTCTTGCATTTCTCAGCGAAAAGTTTGGCAGAGAAGAAGTGGATGCAGCCATGCATGGAAGAGAAAACAGCATACAGTTTGCAGCCGTTTATGAGCCGTCAGTGGACACTTATGGCGGAAGAGAAAGCGTGCAGGCGATTATCCGGCGTTTTCGATAGCCAACGCATCCGTAAGAAGCTGCCAGTGGCAGGTTCTGCAGGTAAAACTTTAGAGATTTAAGAAAAATTTAATAGAGTATTATGGTTTTTGCAGGGTGCTTTGGTTGTAAAAAGTGCAGAATCATTGTAAAATATAAGGGATTTATAACATACAGGGGGTATATTATATGACGAAAGAGGAAGTTTTTTCTTTCCCTTCCGCAGATGGACGAACCACAGTTCATGCAGTACGATGGACTCCGGAGGATGGAAAGTATCGTGCAGTTTTACAGATAACACATGGTATGGTGGAATATATTGAACGCTACCGGACCTTTGCAGAATTTTTAAATGATAATGGTTTTCTGGTGGTAGGACATGACCATATCGGACACGGCGAATCCGTTGTATCAAAGGATGAATGGGGATATTTTGCAGAGCATCCGAGTGATACGGTGGTTGCCGATATGCATACACTCAGGGAGATGACACAGAAAGAGCATCCGGGTGTACCATATTTTATGTTGGGACACAGTATGGGCTCTTATATGCTTCGGAAATATCTTGCTATACATGGAGAGGGGCTTACCGGTGCTGTAATTATGGGAACCGGCTGCATTCCGGACAATACCACAAAGCTTGCCATGTTTATTGCAAAGATGCAGGCAGCATTTTTGGGCTGGCATCACAGAAGCAAATTATTGCAGAAATTATCTTATGATAAATACTATCATCAGTTTGACCTGACTGGAAAAGATGCTTCCAACAGCTGGCTGACCAAGGATGAAGAAATAGTAAAAACCTATTATGCAGACCCGAAATGCACGTTTGTATTTACGGTAAATGCTTATATGGGATTATTTGAGGCAGTTCTTTTTGATAACCAGCAGGAAAATATTGAAGCTGTGCCAAAGAGTCTTCCGTTATTCTTTGTATCGGGAGCGATGGACCCGGTGGGCGGCTGTGGCAGCGGTGTAAAAAAGGTATATAATAAATTTGACGCAGCCGGCAAAGAGGATATTACCTGGAAATTATATGACAACGACCGTCACGAAATCTTAAATGAGACAGACCGTGATGTTGTATATCATGATATTCTGGCATGGATGAATGTTCACCTTGCCTGAAAAAGGAGGAAAAAATGAAAAAACATATCAAAAAAATAATGGGAATGGGATTGGCTTGTATGCTGTTTCTTGGTGTGCCATTTCAGGCATCCGCAGCAGAAGTAACCGGTACCTTATCTACAGAGACAGCCGGAGAAAACGGTGCAGCAAATGGAGCAGATAACGGCTCCGATGCGGCAGCAAATACAGACAATGGAGCAGACAACAGTACACCGGATGCCGGAACAGCCACAGATAATCCGGCAGCAGCCAATGATAAAGCAGATGACAATGTTGTAATCAAGGAAAGCGACAAACCATATCTGGCATTGGGCGCAGACTTATCCGAAGACCAGAAGAATACTGTTTTAAGTCTGATGGGAATTGATCCGGCACAGCTTGATAACTATGACGTAGTGACAGTAAGCAACTCCGAAGAGCATCAGTATCTGGACGCTTACATTCCATCTTCTCAGATTGGAAGCAAGTCCTGGTCCTCCGTTGTGATTGTAAAGAAGGACAAAGGAAATGGAATCAATATTTCGACAAAGAATATTTCTTACTGTACCGTTGGTATGTACAAAAATGCACTGGTAACTGCAGGAATTGAAGATGCAGATATCATCGTAGCAGGACCGAAAAATATTTCCGGAACCGCTGCACTGGTTGGTGTATTTAAAGCATATCAGGAGATGACCGGAAAAGAACTTCCACAGGAAAATGTGGATACCGCCTTAAATGAGCTGGTATTAACCGGACAGCTTGAAAGCAGCACCGGAGCAGATGCAGAGTCTGTAGAAGGTCTGGTAGCATACTTAAAACAGCAGATTGCAGAGAATGGTCTGACCGATGATGACAGCATTCGTAAAGCCATTGATGAAGCTGCAGATAAATTTGATGTAACACTGACCGAAGACCAGAAAGCACAGTTATTAGAGCTTTTAAAGAAAATCGGTAATCTCGACCTTGATGTGGACAGTCTTGTAAATCAGGCAAAATCCATTTATGACAAGATTGAGAACCTTGGTGCAGATGGAATCTTTGATAAGATTGGAAGCTTCTTCTCCAACCTGTTGTCATCTATTGCAGATTTCTTTAAGAATCTGTTTAGTTAAGACGGAACCTGCTACTGGCAGTTCAAAACAACTACTGAGATATTCTCAGTAGTTGTTTTTTTACTTTACAGGAAATTGCTTTCCTGTAAAGTAAAAAACGCTCCGCGAGGATGCGCACTGCGGCGTAT
>JBNMJI010000218.1:0-3403 GCA_050873725.1 Roseburia sp. | reverse complement strand
GGTCCAACTTTTCCCTGGGAAAGAACCGGACTGGTTGCTGGTTCTACTGCAACAATGTGTACGGACTTCTTCTGTTTTTTCAGATATTTTCCAACTCCGGTTATGGTTCCACCGGTTCCGACTCCTGCCACAAAGATATCAACCTTACCTTCTGTCTGTTCCCAGATTTCCGGTCCTGTGGTTTCTTCATGAGCTTTTGGATTTGCCGGATTTTCAAACTGCCCTAAAATAATAGAGTCCGGAATTTCTTTATGAAGTTCCTCCGCTTTCTCAATAGCGCCCTTCATGCCCTTATATCCGGAGGTCAGCACAATCTGTGCTCCATATGCCTGCAGAAGATTCCGACGCTCTACGGTCATGGTTTCCGGCAATGTCAAAATTGCATGATAACCTTTTGCAGCCGCCACAGAAGCAAGTCCGATTCCGGTGTTACCGGAAGTTGGCTCGATAATCGTAGCTCCCGGCTTTAATTTGCCCTTTCTTTCTGCATCTTCAATCATGGCAAGTGCCACACGGTCTTTTACAGAACCTGCCGGATTAAAATATTCCAGCTTGGCAATAATTGCCGCATCCTCTACACCTGCCTCTTTCATATAATTATGAAGATAGAGCATCGGAGTCTTTCCTATCAGTTCCGAAGCACTGTCCACTATTCCTTTCACACACGTTTCCTTCTTTCTATTCCATTCCTTTGATATATCCGGTTGCAGACTGAATTGCCACTGCACCATCTGCAACTGCTGTAACTACCTGACGCAGACTCTTAGTCCGCACATCTCCTGCCACAAATAGTCCTGACAGACTGCTGCTACAGTCTTCTCCTGCAATCACATAGCCCTTCTCGTCGAGAACACCAAGGTTCTTTAATAATTCAGTATTCGGAATCATTCCAACAGCTTCAAAAACACCATCTACAGCTATTGTTTCACCATTGTCTAAAATAATACCATCTACTTTATTTTCTCCGGTGATTTCCTGTACTCTTGTATTCGTAAGTATTGTTACATTGGAAAGCTCTTCTAATTTCTTTTTTGTCTTTTCTGCGCCTCGGAATTCTGCTCTCCGGTGAATAAGATATACCTGTTCGCAGATATCGGATAAATACAATGCATCGTCCAATGCGGTATCTCCACCACCGATTACTGCAGCTTTCTTTCCTTTATAAAAGGCACCGTCACAGACTGCACAAAAAGAGACTCCTTTTGCCAGTAATTTTTCTTCTCCAGGTACGCCTAATCTGCGGTTCTGACAGCCTGCCGCATAGACTATGGTTTTTGCTTCTATGGTCTTTCCATCTTCACAGGAAACGACAAAGCTTTTCCCTTTTTTTGCAATGGCTGTAACTTCTGCTTCTTCAATGGTTACTCCAAGCCCCTCTGCATGCTCTAAGAATGCCTCTCCCAGAGAATAACCGTCTTTGCCCGGCAGTCCAGGGTAATTATCTACCCGGCTGCTGTATGCAATCTGTCCGGTTCCAAGATACTCTTTTTCCAGTACAACTGCATCAAGGTTTGCCCGCCTGGCATAGATTGCTGCACTTAAACCTGCAGGCCCACTTCCAATGATAACTACATCTAACATATTACCAAATCTTCCTTCGTTGATTCGTCGCCTTCAATATGAAATGAATTGAGTACTGGCTGTTCCGGCTCCATCAGAGAGAGAATCATATAGCTTGCCTTACTGTCATATGCAAGACGCTTATCTTCTTCGGATGGTCTTGAAGGAGATTCCGGATGGGAATGCCAGTTGCCTAAAGGCATAAGACCATTGGCACGCATATCCTTTACGGCTGCTAACTGCTCTTTTGGATCCAATGTAAAATGCTCATTGGAATGGTCGATATTGGTCAATAGGTATACCTTTTCTACCACCTTATCCTCTCCATCTTTGGTTCCGGCAATCAGTCCGCAAGCCTCTTCTGGTACACAGCTTTTGGCATGTGCCAGTATTTTTTCATAATCTGCTTTTTTTAATGAAATCATACTATCCTCTTTCTATGTTTCATGGGTTATGTATCGGATTACATTTATTTACTGATACACTTATTTATCTGTACATTCTGCCTGTTCATAATCAATCAGTTCTGTTATGGTCGGATGCTCTCCACAAACAGCACATCCCTTGCCATTCCAAGGAAGTTTAATCTTGTGGAATTCCTGCTTAATTGCATCATAAGTTAATAACTGACCGGTCAGCAGATCTCCTACTCCAAGGATGTATTTGATTGCTTCCATTGCCTGAAGACTTCCGATGACACCACCCATTGCTCCGATGACACCAGCCTGCTTACAGGTCGGTACTGCATCCTTTGGTGGTGGATTCTTAAATACACAACGGTAACATGGTCCTTCTCCCGGAACATAAGTCATTAACTGACCTTTGAAACGGATGATTCCTGCATGGGAAAATGGTTTCTTTGCCATAACACAGGCATCATTAATTAAGAATTTTGCCGGGAAGTTATCGGTTCCGTCAATGATAAAATCATAATCCGCAATGATATCCATGATATTTTCGCTGGTAATAAATTCACGATATGTACGAACTTCCACATCCGGGTTCATTGCATTAATAGTCTCTTTTGCAGACTGCACTTTTGCTTTGCCTACATCTGCTGTCTGATGAATAACCTGTCTCTGAAGGTTACTTAAATCTACTTCATCTGCATCTGCAATTCCGATGGTACCTACACCTGCTGCTCCAAGATACATTGCTGCCGGTGCACCAAGTCCGCCTGCTCCGATAATTAAAACTTTTGCATTTAAAAGTTTTTTCTGACCCTTAGCGCCAACTTCTTTTAAAACAATATGTCTGGAATAACGTTCAATCTGCTCATCCGTTAATGCCATAGTTTCCACCTCCCATGAAGTAAAGGAATTCTACATTATCACCATCCTTAAGAACGGTTGTTGCCTTTGCTTCTGTTTCTATAAATTCATCGTTAATGGATACGGTTACATATTCCGGTGTCTCTACATTTTCCTGCTCAATTAATTCCGGAAGTGTTAATCCGTCTTTTACTTCTTTCTTTTCGCCTGCTACTGTAATCTGCATAATTTCCTTCCTCTCACTTTTCTTTATTTTTATTTGTCAAGGGACTGGGTAATCCACTCCTCAAGTACCGCTTTTTTCTCTGCACCACTCTTACGGGCAATTTCTTCGCCATCCTTGAAGAGTACAATGGTTGGTACAGACATTACACTGTATTTTTCTGCCAGTTCTGAATCAAAGTTGGTATTTACTTTATAGACATTTAATTTTTCTGCCTGTTCGTCTGCGATAGCACCAATGACCGGTGACATCTTCTTGCATGGAACACAGCTGTCGGAGTAAAAATCAATCAGCACCGGAAGACTGCTCTTTAATACTTTTTCATCAAAAGTGTCTTTTGTTACGCGTT